>CAZQQL010000126.1:0-7364 GCA_964595455.1 uncultured Dehalococcoidaceae bacterium | reverse complement strand
CTCTTCACCTGCTGCGGCCTCTGTTTTATCGGCGGCCATGCTGATGCTGATACCCGGTTTCAAGATCGCAACGCTGGCGGAATCGCTGGCGGTTACCGTTTTGCCAATTTCATAGTCGCCGGTGACATCAACGGTATTGACCAGGGGAGAAGGATCCTCGCTGTTGACCAGATATGTGTCGGAATAGACCCAGGTCTCGCCGGGATCGATCTGGCCGTTCTCGTTATCGTCCCCGCCTGTCATGTTCTCGATAACGCCAAGCAAGTCGTCGGTCACCGTGATATTCGAGAGGGACACGTTGCCGGAGTTACTGACGTTGTAGGTGTACGTTATCGTGTCCTCGACATGGGCCATCTCAACATCCGCGGTCTTGGTAACGGCAATGCCGGGCACGACAATGCTCAGCGAGCCTTCCTCATTAAGGATATAGGCGACGTCCCAGACATCATCCTCCTCCATCTCAAGAGAGAACTGAGCCATCAGGACTTCATTGAACCAGATCCGGACGGTGGCATTGGTGGGATCTACACCGCCGAAATAATGGACCTTGTATTCATAGACGCCGGCATCCGCGGCGGTCTGGAGAGTGATGTTCTCCGGTCCGTAGCCATCCATATCGTCCTGATCGAGGGACGGGTCATCGGTGGATACTTCCGCAACGCCCCAGTCCGGGTTCTCGTTGTTGTAGAAGCAATCACTCTGTATATCTTCAAGGGTGCCGCCTGGTTGGAGCAAATGGGCATCGAGGTCGGTTTCATTGGTATCCCAGGTCAGCTCTATTCTCAAATCGAAGGACTCAATTTCAACATTGAGCGTGATAGAATCGCTGGCTGTTTCTTCATCGCCATAGGTTACCGTCACGGTGACCGTCACTTCGCCGTTGTTCACGTTCTCTTCGGTTAAAAAAGCGCCGGCGTTGACGGCAATCATGTGAGAAATGCCGTTGATATCGATGGTTGCCTGGGTGATGGATACGTCGCTGACCGTACCGGCGACGGTGATGGTATGGGTGGTTATCGTGCTCCCATCAGCGGGGCTGGTAATCTCAACGGTCACACCGGTAATAACGACCTGCACCTGGTCCTGAGCAACAAGCTGCTGGCCGTTGGCTGTTATCACTGTGAAAGTAGCTGTGTTGACCAGCGGCGAAGGATCAGCGCCGGTCACGGTATGCGCATCGGTATACGTCCAGGTCTCACCCGGATCAAGACAACTATTGGAATTGGCATCGCCGGCAGCATAGGCCGGCGTGCCGGTGAGGCTCCCCGTCACGGTGACCGAGGTAATGGCAAGGTTTCCGGCATTGGCGATAGTGAAGGTGTACTGGATGACATCTCCGACAGAGGCCGTGGTGCGGTCAGCCTGCAGATTGGTGTTAATGACAGCACTATAGACAGGGACGACCGGCGGTGGTGTGGTGGTCGTCGGTGTTACGATAGTTTCCGGTGTTCCGGGGACCTGGCCGACCTGTACGGTGGACTGCATGTTCTCCGGGATGATGGTTTCCATGCCCTGGGCGATGACCCGGATATCACCGTGGACGTTGGTCACGACCGTGGTCCCGTCCGGTTCGACGACGACGATCATCGTGCTCCCCCGGACCGCCGCGACGGCCGCCCGGGTCTCGATCTGATAGCTTGAAGCTGAATCCGCCAGCTTCTGTACGCGGCTGACCGTCCTTCCGATGTCCTGCCTGAGATGAATGGTGGTAGAACCGGCTTCGGAAAGGCCAAGTTCGGCCACCGTGATAACGGTATCGGGGTCGAGTTCGATGACGCTGCCGTCGAAGAACAGGATTTCCGCCGTGGAATCATTACCGGCCCGGATGGTGTCTCCGGGTTTCAGTGTCACGCCGCGTTCGATGGGTGTCCACTGATCTGAACTCTCTTCTTTTAATGAAACGCTTCCCTTCAGGACGGAAAGCAGCGTCAACGATGATATATCCGGAGACGCCGTCTGGGTGACAACGGGAGCGGACACTGTCGAAGTGGTTGTTGTTGTCGTGGTGGTAGAGGGCGATGTCACGGCGGGGGTGGTTGCCGTGGTGGTGGTAGCTGTTGTGGTAGACGGTAACGTGGAAGTGGTCGAGGTGGTTGTGTCCCCGGTGCAACCTGCGAGCAGAATGGAGATACAAACGAAGATGGTCATAAAGAAATACGTCACCCAGGGGACCAGCTTTGCCTTATTCATAGTATAACGGGCCACTTACACATTCAGGGATTATCAAGCAGTCGACTCTGTAAATTAATGTAGGTAGCCTCTCATGATTCCTGCATGAGTATAATTCCGTAAGAGCTTCACTGTCAACGTAACTACAAGTTTACCGGGACAATGTGAGAGGTTTGCTAAAAGCTGAACAAACGATCTCAATCAAAATGCGGATGGCCGGGGTCCGTCGGGACGGGTATCCAGGTAGAAGGCGGAGTGGGAATCGGGGTCGGCTCCGGCTGGCCCGGCGCTTGACCGAGGGCAGCTGTGGACTGCATACCTTCCGGTATCAGCTTCTCAATGCCCTGCGCAATGATCCAGATATCTCCGCTGACGTTGGTTACCGTGGTGGTGGTATCTTCCAGGACATCGACTATCATGGTGCTGCCCCTGACGGCGGCGATGGCGGAGGGTGTTTCAATCTCATAACGAGACCTGGTGTCCGCAAGTTTTTGCACACGGCTGACGGTTTTTCCTATTTCCTGCCTGATACGTATCGTCGTTGTGCCAGTATTATGGAGATCGAGTTCCATTATGACGATGGTTGTACCCTGATCTATTTCCAGAATGCTGCCATCAAACAACAAGATCTTGGCGCTCGATTCGTTCCCGGTCTTGATTACATCGCCCGGGCCCAGTTCCGTACCCCTTTCTATTTTCATCCACTCGGTCCCGCCGGATTTTTGTACCGATACACTACCGGTAAGAACCGAGAGCAGGGTCATTGAGGAGATATCGACGGATTCCGGAGTTGGGATCTCAGACACAGTGCTGAGCGTTGTGGTGGAACTTGTCTGCGTAGGTGTATTTGGTTTGGCGGGGGATGTCGTTATCGATGTCTGCGTTGTTGTTAATGGCGTTGAAGACGTCTCGTTTCCGCAGGCTGAGATGAAGAAGGCTACGGCTACAATGATGGCCACTACGGTAAAGAACCGGAGGCTCTTTCTTTTCCAATCATCCATCGGTTCTGTCATCATTGCTGTTTCACCCCGCGACGATGCCTTTATGCTCCATGTGCTGCCGGTGGCATGCTTCGCAGATATCGGGGGTCTGCTCCTCGGTAAACAGTTGCTGGAGGACGGTTGCCAGACGGTCCGATATTTCCACTTCCGGTAGGATCACGAAATCAGCGCCGGCGGTCCAGAGCTTCTCCGCGGAGTTTACCCTGTCCGCAGTGACGATGACCCGGGCACTGGGGTTGATCCGCTTGATGTAGTTCAGCAGGGACATATTCGTCGTGCCCTTCAGGATAGTATCAGGGATGCTGGAGACGACCAGCCGGGCTTTTTCCAGGCCGGCTTCCATCAGCGTACCGGTGTTGGCCAGGTCTCCGAAGTAGCACTTGACGCCCCGGCTGTTCAGCTCCTGGCAGACCTCGGGGTTAAAGTCCACAACAGCGATTTGCTCCAGCAATGGTTCGTCCTGTTTCTCCAGAGCTTTGAGAAGGGAACTGGCGATTTTATAGAAGCCGAGGAAAATAATGGGCCGGGTTTCATGCCCTTCTCCAGTCTCGGCGGCGGCCTGTCCCAGTATCTGGATGTCTTTAGCGCCTAATTTCTTCGTAAGGCGTTCAAAGAAAAGGTAGAGTTGATGACTGTACGTTATCATGTAGGTTGAGGAAGTAGCGGTTATCATGAGGGTGAAGAGGACGATCGTCATGATGTCCTGGCTGATATGCCCGTAGCTGACCCCCAGCGCCACAATGACCAGGGAGAATTCGCTTATCTGCGCCAGGTTGAGCGGTACCAGGAAACCGACTCGGAACCCTTTTTTTTGCAGCGTTAGAGGCCCGAAGAGAGAAATGAACCGGCTGACGATCAGGAACGCTGAGGCCGCTAACGACAACAAGAAGACCGTGAGTGAGGGCGCAGTCACCTTCATTCCAAGCGACACGAAGAACAGGATAAGGAAAAACGAGCGTATATTGGTAACGCGGTCCGATATTTCTTCACGGTAGGGCAGGGTGGAAAGGGTAACGCCGGCGATGAGCGCCCCCATCGCATAAGAGAGGCCGGCGATCTCACCGGAGAACCATGATACCAGGAAACACCAGCCCAGCGCGGTAATGACTATGAGCTCCGGGTTCTTGGCGATCTTCCAGAACAGCTTAGGCAGGATGTATTTCCGCATGAGGAGGCAGCCGCCCACCAGCGCGGCGCCCTTGAGGAAGGAAAAACCGATGACGCCGATGTTCGGATTGTCCAGGTTGGGCTGGATAGCCAGAAAAAGAATCGCCCAGATGTCCTGTACTACGAGGATGCCGAGTGAAATTCTCCCGGGCAGCGTGTCCAGTTCGAACTTGTCATAGAGAATCTTTACGACGATCATCGTGCTGCTCAGGGCGAAGGTGATCGCCAGATAATAGACTGCCAGATTCCCGCTGTCCCGGAACCCGGGGATACTGAAGAAGGCGATGCCGAGGGCGACACAGATAGCAAACTGCGCCACCGAGGCGATCATGATGACCTTACCGGACTGCAGTATCTTCTTGAGGTCGAGTTCCAGGCCGACCATGAAGAGGAGCGCGATCAAACCGAGTTCGGAACTGAAGTTGATGGCTTCCGGATTATCGACCCAGCTCAGTCCAAGGTGAGGGCCGATGATGATGCCGGCGATGATGTACCCCATGATGACGGGTTGTTTCAGCCAGTACATGATATACCCGACCACCGCCGCCGCAAGGACCGAAATAATGACATCCAGGATTACTTCAGCTTCCATGGGTACAACTCCCTATAATCGCGTGAGAGCAAATGGAGCATTGAAATGACGGGTCGATCCGGCTTGAGAAGCCGGAAACGGTTGCCTGGGATAGATTCTCGGTCACCGTTACTCCGCCGGGAAGAGTCTGTAACAACCGTATTTAGCATACTCTTTTCATGAGACTATTTCAAGAATCTTGAAAGAGATAGGGCTGGCTTCCGGCGTCGATGCTGGAATGCGGGCGCTGAGAGGTCGGTTTTCAGGGCTTCGGGGTCGTAACTTCCATCCAGCGGCGGCCGGGGTGGTCCCAGGTGACGTGCCGGAAGCAGTCATCGAACTCGATCAGGAACGTCCCGCTGTGCCTCATATCTCCGTCATTCACGAGGAACAAAAGCTCCGGGGAAAATTGGTGAAGATAAGTGGGCAAGTGGGTATGGCCCATCACGATCCCGTGTATTCGTTCACCGGTACGCTTGGCAATTTCCTGCAGGTCAATGAGAGCTCGGGACTGGATAAGGTACACCGCCGCCAGGAAGCGGGCGGATACAGCGTCGCGCCGGGCGTTCCCGGGCGTGCGTTTTGTTGAAAGATGGCTCCAAAGCCAGTGCAGAGGACGCGGAACAAATTGAACGGACGGGTCATATTCATGGCCGTGACAGTACCATATCCCGTTGTGGGAAAAAGGGGCCACCAGCCGGATAGGGCTAACCGGGTTTACGGCGGCTGGATCGAGCCGATACTCATCAAGTTCGAAGTCATGATTGCCGAGCAGGAGCCTGGTGGGAATCTTCGAAGCCAGTTCCCGAATCCTGGCTGTCATCGGATGGCCGATGCATGCATCAAAGCCATACTCATAGAGATGGAACCAGTCGCCCAGACCCCATAGTTCATCACCCGGCTCGTAATGGCCGTCGATATAGTCGATAGCCCGGTCAATGACATCGTACTGCGCGCCTTCGTGACCGATGTGCAGGTCTGAGAGAATGAATTTTTTCATGTGCAGCCCTCGCCTGTCCGGCTTCAAAGAAAGGGTGCTTACCAAGTATTATACCAGCCATGAAAGGGCGGCGTTCCGTTTACAAAGCAAAGGTTGTGAATACTCGACAACAGGTGTATAATCGGCCTATCCAAATTAGTTGGTTTTGTGAAAGGTTAACGGGCATCCCCACCGGCGAGACACCGGTCCAGATTCAGATTACGTATCACAAAGCAGGAAAACGTGCGGTTATCCGCGTGAATATAAAGCTGAAGTACTTTGCCAGGAATGAAAGGGGGTAACAATGATAGCAAAGGAAAAGCTGGTGAAGATCGTCGGCGCTGGTAATGTAGTTACTGATGCAGCCGCGCTCGACGAGTATTCCTCAGACATCAGTTTTGTCAATGCTGTACGGCCGGTCTGTGTCGTAAAGCCGACTAAAACTGAGCAAATCCAAAATCTCGTCAAACTCGCTAATGAGACCAGGACACCGCTGGTGCCGGTCAGTTCCGGCCCGCCCCATTTCCGCGGGGATACGGTCCCGGGGACCGGCGGCGCCGTCATCGTGGACCTGAGCGGGATGAACAAGATCGTCTTCGTCGATCATCCCCGCCGTGTCGCCATGGTGGAGCCCGGTGTAACGTTCGGTGAACTCATTGCGGCGGCTACCAAGGAAAACCTCATCATCAACATGCCTCTCCTCCCGAGGAAGACAAAGACCGTCGTTGGCAGTATGCTGGAACGTGAACCGGTCGTCATGCCCAAGTACCAGTGGGACGTTTCGGACCCGGTCGCCTGTCTCGAAGTCGTTTTCGGGTCCGGCGAACTCTTCCGCACCGGCCAGGCAGCCGGTCCGGGCAGTGTTAAGGAACAATGGGAAATAGGCGGCATGCAGAAAGCCCCCTACGGCCCCGGCATTGCTTCCTGGCACCGGCTCGTCCAGGGCGCCCAGGGCACCATGGGCATCGTCACCTGGGCTTCCCTCCGCTGTGAATTGCTTCCCAAGGTCCAGGAGCCGTTCGTGGTCGGGTGTGACGACCTTAATGTCCTCCTTGAGCTCACGGGCTGGCTCGTCCGCCTCAGGATGGCCAACGAGTGCTTCATCCTCAACAATGCCGCTCTGGCCAGCATGTTCGCCAAGAAGTGGCCCAAGGAATACCATGACCTCAAGAACGCCATGCCGCAGTGGATACTCTTCTACAACCTCCCCGGCCTGGATTACTTCCCTGAAGAACGCGTTGCTACGTACGTCGAAGATATCAGCAAGATCAACCAGCGGCTCGGCATCGAGGCTCAGAAGGCCGTCGGCGGTGTCTCCGCCAATGAGATCCTCAAAGCAGTCCAGCAACCGGCCGCGGAACCTTACTGGAAGCTCCGCTCAAAAGGGGCATTCGAAGATGTACTCTACCTGACACTCCAGGAAAAGATCGGCAGATCGGAAGAGCACACGTCTGAACTCCAGTCACCGCTCATTATC
>CAZQQL010000125.1:0-7511 GCA_964595455.1 uncultured Dehalococcoidaceae bacterium | reverse complement strand
CCGGATGGGCGCCGGTGGCGAGGATGTAGCCGCCGTCCTGGCCGACGGTCTCGATCAGGTTGCGGCAGTACTTCTTGACCTCGTCCGGGGTGCTGGTGACGATGAGAGACGATGGCACGTTGCCGGCAATGCAGCATTCCTTACCGAGAGCTTTCTTGGCCTTGACCATGTCCGACTGGTCGAAGAGCCAGGAAACCGTGCCCTTGGGGAACTCGTTAACGTAGTCGAGCCGGGTATTGAACGAGCCTTCCGCGAAGAGGTGCTGGATAAGGCCTTCCTTGATGAAGGCATCCATGCAGCGTTTCAGGGTCGGCCAGTAAAACTTGTCGAACTGGGCCTGGGACATCCAGCCGTCCGCGCCCTTGTGGAGCGGGTACATGACCATGGTGCCCGTCTGGGCGCCGCGGCTCTTGAGGACGTTATCGATGGTGATATCGGTAACGACTTCCAGGGCGGCCAGGAGTTTCTGCGGCCGGCGGAACATGTCCTTCATGATGTTGGTGGTGCCGCGCATGGTATCGCCGAGGATATCGAACGGCGCGAAGCAGAAGCCGCCGCCCTGCCCGGGGAAGCCCCAGGAAGCCCCGACTCCCATGTATTTGAACAGTCCGGCGTTGAACTTGCGGGCGGCATGGCCGGCTTTGATGAACGTCTCGAACATGTCCATGACCGGCTGCTGGCTGAAGGGAATCGCCAGGTCATTGACGCCGGGAGCTTCGATGATATTGGTGAACGGCACGAAATCCCGGAACGGAACGAACGACCCGAAGACGCGCGGCAGGTACTTGCGCAGCCAAAAGTCCGAGGGGTCGCGGATGAGGTCGTCGTACTCATCGGCGGTCATGTACTCGCCTTCCCGGAACTGGAAGCCGCCGGCGTTGTTGGGAAGGCCGCCGCCCGGCCAGGCGTAGAGGCGGTAGTCCAGGATTTCCATGACCTCACCGGGGAACCCCATGGACATGGCGAAGTTCTCCAGTTCATTGGCATACTTTTCGTTGAACTTCATGGCTGCTTCGAGGGCTTTTTCCGGCTCGTAATAGGCGGTGCGGTTCTCCAGGCCGGCCATCTGCAGCGGCAGGTTCCCGACGGAGAAGCTGAGCGGGATGCGGTCCGGCTTTTCAACGTTCCAGCAGGCAATCTGGCGGTTGACGCGGATATTGTAATTTTTCTCCGCTTCCGCATTGACGAACTTGACGCCCTTGCCGGAGTTGCGGTACAGGTCCAGCCGCCACGCGCGTTTTTCCTCAGGGGTCATCGTGGACCAGTTCTCGGGTCTGTTTTCCATGGTCTCTCCTTTTTAAGTCGGTTTTTGTGTATCCCGGGGCCGGACCTCGAAGGGCGCGCCCGCATCTTCGATACCGGGTCAGACAGTCAAAACGTCAGGACTGCCTGATGCATGTTAGCAGGAATCTGGTGCGGGATACAAATTTCAGGGGTGGTGGGAGGGATTGATGAAAATGGAACGCGGCGGGCAGGGACGCCCGCCCTACCAGGGGTGCAGATCTAGTCGGACACAATAGATTTCTAGTACTTACACGGGCATGACGCAATTGAACGCAGTAACCAAAAACGAAGGAGGTCTCCGTGTGAGGAGACCTCCTGATTGCTGCTGGTTTGCGCGGGCTACAGGTTTGTCCAAGTTTTCGGCAACTATTCCCGCCACTCGTAGTAGTACTTGAAACCATAACCGCTCAGTTGGAGGATGACGGCTTTTACGGTGCCGGTTTTACCTTCCGGCATGCCCTTATCCATCGTAAAGGGTCCCTGATAGTCACTGCCGAGGTAGCTTTGGCCATCCGAGGTATAGAAGTTAATCTTACCGGACGTCCCGCCACCCGGATTGATATCCGCCATATCAAGAGTCGCGGATATCTTGCTGATGCCCCATGACGATTCAACCTGGTAGTTTATGGGGAAAGAAAGCTTATCACCGGCTTTGACGAATTCCGGCGGGTCACTCCAGATGAGCCTCATCGAACCGCTGGCGACGAATTTGCCGTCGTCATATGTCCTTTCATGCTCGACGGTGAAATCGTTCTTCTCACCTTTACAGCGATGGTAATCAAGCAATCTGTCGGAAGTGCCGATGACGCCGCTTTCCAACGCTCCGATCAGGGTTTCATCCACTGACGAGATGATATATTCCCAGTGGGTGAAGTACCAGCCGGGGGTGACCGTCGTGGTGGTCTGGGCCACCTTGGAGGTTGTGGAGGTGGCCGTCGTGGTGGTGGTGGGTACCGATACCACGCCGCCGAGGTCGATCTTGCCGTTGATGAGTTCGATGGGGACGGCGACCAGGGCGCCGTCATGGATCTGGAAAGGAACGACTGTCTGGATGCCGCGGCCGCGGATGATGACCTGGTAATTACCTTCCGCCCACCCGTCATCCGGTCGTTCCAGGATGAACGAGCCCCTCCCGAAGTCTTCTCCGGTCATCGACTTGAAGGTGTGGATGGAATAATTGGTATCGAGGTAGATCCATTCGATCTGCAGTTCATCTTCATCGAAGTTGTCATAGACGAACCAGGCGTACAGTTTTTCCGCGCCGAGGGGATATTTGCTGACCCGGTCCACGGGGATGAAGCTTTCCACGTTGCTGGTCATCATGGCTTCCAGGAACCTCGGATCGCCGTCTTCGGTGAGATCGCCGTATTTTTCCATGATGGCTTCGACCATGGCGTTTTCCTCGGGCGTCTTCCCGAAGCTGCCGGGCTTGAAGGAATCGGTTATGTCCTTACAGCCGGTCAACGCGATGATGAGGACGAGAAATAGGACAAATATTGTGCGTTTCACTATTAGAATTCCCTCCTTCGGGCCAATTGACCTCAGGGTGTGTGCAGGCTATACTAAAATGATTTCACAAGCCGGTACCACAGGCCATCACCCCCCGGAGTGATTCCCCATCACACCAAGAGGTGAAACTGGAATCGATTACATCATCCCCGGGGGTGTTTTGTACGGGAACAAACTTGAGACCAACAGGGCTTTCTCTTTTCGCGGCGAACTGCTCCAGTTCTACGCTGCCGCCCGCCTGTACTGGCCGCTGATCGTCAGCATCGGCCTGTTCTTCGGATGGCTGCTCTCATTCCCGATGCGGGGCCCTTTGTTTTACGGTCTCATCGGCGGCAGGGACGTCAGCCCGACCTCAATCACCACGCTGGCGCTGGCCGGACTGGTGAGCGGATTCATCATCGCCGGGCTCACCGGCTACTACCACCGCCGGGGGCTGGCCTGGCTGTCCCTGGGGTCGGTACCGTGCGCAGCGATAAGCTGGCTGATCACCGGCTCCCGTGATGAATTCTGGCCGTTTTCGTTCCTGGTCCTCGGCCTGTTTGCGGGAATGGCGATCATCGGGTGGGCGTATACCTTTGCCGCCTCGGTACCGGCGAGACAAAGGGGGCATGTTTTCAGCCTGGCGGCCGCCCTTTCCAACATCGTGCTCTACCTCGTCATCCTGTTCCTGAACGAGGGCATCGATCATGTCATCCTCCTGCGGGCCTGCGGCATATTGGGCCTGGGGATGATTGTCCTGGTCCTGGCGAAAAGGGATGCTGCGCCGGAGGTGCAGCCGGCTGTGACGCCGCCCGGGATCACCGGGAAAGAAAGCTTCCGGGCTTTCCAGTTATTGCCTTTCATCTTTGCCATCAACGCCGTCGGGGGCCTGATGTACGCCCTGGTGGAAAACCTGTCCTCGCCGCCTTCAGGGACGATCGGTTACTATTCGCTGGTCCCGTACATCGTGTTCCTGTTCCTGGCCGGGTTCCTGGCGGACAGGCTGGGCAGACGCATCAACGCGATACTCGGGGCGATAGCCGTCGGGGTGGGTTTCATGTGCCTGGGAATCTTCACCGGCGAACTCCAGTTCTTCTTCGTCCAGACGTTCCTGGTCGGAGGATACGCGTTCATCGACGTGTTCATCTGGGTCATCGGCGCGGACCTGGCACGGGGCCGGAACGTCACGCTCGTTTACACCATCCTGTTTGCCACCAACATCCTGGCAATCCTCACGGGGGTTTTGCTGGCGGAACAGATCGGCGAGGCGGCTTCCGGTTCGGAAGTGCTGGGCGTGAGCATGGCCGGTCTGTTCTCGCTGGTCTCGCTGCTGTTCATCATCAGGTTCCGGGAAAACTACCACTACCGGCTACAGTTGAAGAGCCGGGCGCAGGCGTTCGAGGACATGGTGACGGCCATCAAGCTCACCCCCCGGGAAACCAGCGTGGCGAAGCTGCTGCTGGACGGCGCGGATACACGAGAAATTTTGAAGGAACTGGTGATAGCGCCGGACACGCTGAAAAGCCACCTGCGGAACATCTACCGCAAGGCGGGAGTGAAAAACCGGCTGGAATTCACGATGGCGGTACTGAACAACGTTTCCGGTCCCGATGCGGGGGCGGAAGAGTTGAAAACAGCAAACCAGTGATAAAAAGGTTGCGCGACGGGCAGGGACGCCCGTCCTCAATCCACGATGTACCAACCAGGCAACAGTTGCTGGTTTGTATCCAGTGGCGCAGTTATGTCTATTGGTTCTCCAAAATCATAGTAAGTCGTTATCACGGTGCTTGTGCGACTTCCTGATTGGAGGCTTGATACCATCTGCACTTTTTTCAGACTGAAACTACGGCAATTCAACCAGAAATCCACCATGACAACGTCATCTCCGCCGATTTTTTCTATAATCCGCTCAATTTCTTCTTCCGTATACTCATCGCCCTGCCGTTCCAGGTGCTCCTGGATGGAAAAGGGGATGTAGCTTCCACGAATGTGATAACACGATCCCCCGCTGACTTCTTCATCCGGCAACCGTTCCGCATCACCAAGATATGTTACCAATTCGTGGAAGGTCGTCTCTATTGATGTGTCAGATGTGCATAGTATCGTTGTGCTGTTGCCAGGCTCCGATGGCTTGCCAGTTTCCCTTTGATAGCGAATATCCCCTATGGTTACGTATTCGAAGGTGGAATTACTGGTTGAGCTTGAATAGTGAACCTTGTCAGGTGAAGCATACGACACATCAACGATGAAAGTGATTTCTCTACCATCAACGGTCTCTGTGGTTGTACTGTTGATTCGATAGGTATAGGCGCCGGTTGCTGATGGCAAGACCGTGAAGCGTTCCAGGAGGTCCTGAACGGTTAGAGGACTGTTCCAAGGTCTAGTGATCAACAAGGCAGTAGCCACCACACCGACTATTACTATTGTTATGAATAACCCTATACGATAGTTCAATTTAGAAAACATGAACCTCATAATAAATCAATCTCGAAAATAAAACAAGTCAGCCATGTTAATAATTGCTGGTAAATGGTGGATACTGATGCTAAATCACGAATTTGTGGCATCAGTATCCACAGTCTGTTTAAGGGTTATAAGGGTCGAGATATACTGGATCATTTGTCACATACTTGGTACCTTGACTCGTTCCATCCCCTAAAGAGCAGTTTGGTGGACATATATATTGAAATACGCCGTGAGTGAAAAACCAACCTTCACTTGAATCAGGTACTACTCCTACCGCGATCACGCTTTGTACACCATAACCATAATCATATTCGAAGCCAACACATGACCAATTAATGGCATCGGAAGCATAATATACAAAACTCATCGCCGATAGATAGGTCATGGCTAGTGGTGGCCAATTTGTCCAAGACCTTCCACAATGCCATATATCACCGTACCCAATAGAGATTGGGTCTTCTTCTTCCCAATACAGACCAATGATCCTAATATCCCGAGTCTCGTTATCCTCTTCACTAAGAGCTTCGATAGCGGGCTGGTCATTTCTCGAGTTTACTTGGCAATCCGGTGGCCACTTGGGCCAGATAAATGGTTCTTCTAGTAGTTGTTGGCGGTTTTGAGGGATTGTAGTAACCAGTTTTTCAAATTCGTTTGGAAGTACTTGTTGTAGAAACTCGCCAATAGTAATGGGTTTACCATATAGAGATTGGATCAGGTTAATTCGGGAAGAATCAAGGGTTTCATCGGGAGTTTGGGCAGCAGCTAAACCTGGTGGCACTAAAAGCAGAAGCAGTACAATAATGATAGTACTATTCGTAAAAATTCTTTTCATTATTTCCTCGCAACTCTTATTATTTCCTTGATACATACAAGATAGAGACTTTATATCGCTATCTCAGGAGTATTATTGAATATGTATTACACCTACTTTCTCAATTTGTTTATGCGATATGTAAAACAAGTATTTACTTAGGTATATCTTGTACAAGAATAAAGCATTATTGTGAATTTTGCAACCATTTTGTGTTAAAATTTTATTACATTTTAGTCACAAAACTGTGATTTATCGGAAAATTAGGTACCCGTATTGCCTATGTAATCTCGTCATGGCCTTCTTACACCTACACACTACAAGCTTTGTCTCTGGATTATTCAGATTTAGCACAGTATCAAGTGCGTGAGGATGCCCGGGCAGAAAAAAGATAGAGGAAGCTTATCGCCTCCTCTTGTACATGGCTAATTCAATTGGATATTGAGTATCTTCTAAAACTGCTAGCTTATCTTCAAGACACCCAGGAAGGCTTCCTTGGAGACGCCCGTCCTACTCGTGGCGGCTGGGCAGGGGACAGCGTTTTTAGGAGTGCTGAATGAACAGAGTCACCAAAGATACAAATGTTTTATCAGTTACCTGTTTTTCTTTCCTGATTCAGCAAGTTCACCAAGACAGTCATCCCATGCTTTTATGAGAGCATCTATATCTTCGGCGGTTGCCATCGGCGGGAACAGCATCATGTTGTGGAATGGAGTGATCAGGATACCCCTGTTGGTAAGATATACATGCGTATAGTACATCAATTGCCAGTCAAAATGGTTTTTCGCATCACTCCCGTTTTTGGGAAGCGTGGGCATGAACTGCAGTTCGCAGCGTGCGCCGCTTCTAGTCAGGCTCCATGGGATATCGTGTTTCGCTAAAACAGCTTCCAGCCCGTCCGAAAATCGGTTTTGGCCTGCAAACATTTTCGCAAATGCTTCAGGTGTGGCTACCTTTGCCAGCGTCTCACGCATTGCCGCAACGGCAAGAGCATTGCCTGAAAGAGTGCCGCTGATACCCATCGGGTCGGAGACACCTTTAATCCCGAAAGTCTCATTGATTTTCTCACCGATTTCCTTCGTGAAGCCGTAAACAGAAACCGGAATACCGCCGGCAATAGATTTACCTAGCGTAATAAAGTCCGGCTTTAGTCCGTGTTCTTTGGTGTAGCCGCCATAACCGTTTGAGAAAGTATGGGTTTCGTCGATAACAAGATACGTCCCATATTTTGTACAAAGTTCACGTAGTTTTTCATGGTAGCCCGGTTCAGGAAGCACCATACCACAATTTGTCATGACAGGCTCAGCGATTACACAAGCGCAGTCTCTATAAGAAAGCGCTCTTCCGAGTGCCTCAACGTCATTAAACTCTACGACCCTGCTTAACACGTCTTTTGGAACCCCCGGGTTCATGTCATATTCAGATCGTAATTCAAGTTTGCCGCCCGGGCCGATATGAGGGA
>CAZQQL010000124.1:0-7547 GCA_964595455.1 uncultured Dehalococcoidaceae bacterium | reverse complement strand
GTCACCTTGCCGCTGAAGGCTATCCGGTCGATGACGTTCCCGGCCGCTCCGGCCATGACCATCGCCAGTCCCGTGCGCACTACCCACAGGTTGAGGAAGCGCCACCGCCGGCTCATGAAGATGACGAGGAACGCTATAACGATGACCGCCAGTATCTGCAGGGCCAGGAACACGTAGGGAAACCCCTTGAATATCCCGAAGGCCGCGCCCGTATTCTGGACGTGGTAAATGGAAAAGAACCCGATGTCCCAGCCGGTCTCGCCCACTGCCAGTGTCGAGCGTACCCAGGCCTTGGTGATCTGGTCGATGGCTATAATGCCCAGGACGATGCCCGCGAAGGCAGCGCCCCACCATCTACCTTGCGTGGGAGTTGACACCTTTAACATTCTTGGAAAGCAGCGCCTTACAATCGATGCACAGGTTGGCCTGGGGGAGCGCCTCGAGACGTTCCGGAGGGATCTGCTTGCCGCAGTTATCGCAGATGCCGTAGGTGCCCTTGTCTATCTTGTCCAGGGTATGTTCGATGAAGGAAAGCTCCTGCCGGATACGGTTTTCCATGGCCAGGCGCTTTTCCAGTTCCAGGGTCTCGGTAGCTTCTTCTTCTCTCTTCCCGAAGGGGCTTCCCTCGCGGCGTTCCTCGGTGCTGGACGCCGATTCCTGTACCTGTGTCAGTTCATCCACCAGCCGCTGGCGTTCCTGTTCAAGTTGTTCGCGCTGTTTTTTAAACTTAGTTACCATGTTAATCTCCGTCCGCCTCCTCCGGGTAGGTGAGAAGGTCTACGTTGTTGCGGAATATCCGCCTATATAACAATGCTTGATAGTTCAGAGAAATTCAGGATGGGGATACGCCGAAAGGAGGTCTGGGTGACCCGTTACCCGCGAATCCGGGCGGTTGCAGGCTGAAGCCCGCACCCCCTGGACAAGGGGTACACGATCATATGTGGGCAGATACGCACCGCCGGATAAAACATACAAACAGTGTAAACCATTTCCCATGACAGGTCAATGGGTAGCAACCATTATTTTTTAACCGCGCCGGCTTGACCGGGCTGGGGTCTGGCGGTGCAAAATGGGTGTCCTCCCTTATAAATAAATAAAGATAACCTTCTCCGGTGGACGGGCAGCGCCGGGGTATGATATGGAAGAACAAGACTATCATCTGAGAAAGTATGCAGACTATGACCACCAATCAGGCTCCAGCCGCCTTGCCTCAACGCCGACCGGACTACAGCGGTCCGGCGGAAGCGGTACGCCGTGCCAGGCTCGATATCCAGCAGGAACTGGACATCGCCCGCCGGCTGCGGATGGAAGCCCAGCAGTACCACCGCGAAACCACCGCCCGCGCCCGCAGCGAGGCCCAGCAGCTCGTCCTCAAGGCCAGACTTCAGACCCAGCAGGAAGTGGCCCAGCTGGTCAAACAGGCGCGGGAAGAGATACAGAAGCTCCTCGCTGACATCCGCATCATCCGCATCACGGCCCAGGAAGAACTCGCCGCCCAGCGCAAGTTCACCGATGCCGCCCGCCTCTGCTCCATGACCCGCTCCGTCATGCCGTCCGGCAACGGCTCGGACCCGGACTCGCCCAGAAGACCGAAGACCGAACAGTAACTTTTTCTCCTCTCCGGCGTTACATAAGTAGATACTTATTTCGATAATAAGTATTCACGTGGACTTCACGTTTCGTTCGGATTTGTGTACAATGATGCTAAGCACCTGACCGGGGAGGTAACCATGAAGAAAATCGTTCTGCTCGGCCTGGCGGTGACCATTGCTGCGCTGCCTCTGTTCACGAGCTGTGACCTGTTCGGCGGCAAGTCCAAGGAACAGGAAGCTTATGAGCGCCAGCTCGAAGCCCTCCGCCAGCAGCAGGAAGCCGACCAGAAAGCCCAGGCCGAGTATTACAAGGCCGTCCAGGAGAGCGTCAACCAGTACCTCGAGGATTACCAGGAATACTCCCAGTCCCAGTATGAACAGCAGCTCGCTGAAGCCCAGAAGAAGCTGGAAGAACTGGAAAAGCAGACCCAGACGCCGGCCCCGTGACCATAGCAGATAACGTCCGGCGCCTGCTGGCGGAAATGCCCGCCGGGGTACGCGTGCAGGCGGCGGTCAAGACCCGCACGCCGCAGGAGATCACCGAGGTCCTGGAAGCCGGCATCTCCCTGCTCGGGGAGAACTACGTACAGGAAGCGGAGTCCGCCCGCGCCGGGGTTGCCCTCCCCGCGGAATGGCACTGCATCGGGCATCTGCAGAAGAACAAGGTCAAGAAGGCCGTCGGCCTCTTCGATGTCATTGAAACGGTCGATTCCTACGCACTCGCGAAGGAGATCGACCGCCACTGCGCCGGCCTTGGCAGAATCATGCCCGTCTACATCGAGGTCAACAGCGGCCGGGAACCCCAGAAAAGCGGCGCCATGCCGGAAGCCGTCGAAGGACTGGTCAGGGAGATAGCCGGTCTGGAGCACATCAGGGTTGAGGGTCTCATGACGATGGGCCCGGCGGGCGGCGGCGAGGCGTGCCGCGTGGCGTTCCGGGAAACGAAGCGGCTCTTCGACCGCCTGCGGGGCATAGACCTGCCTGGCGTGGAGCTTACGGAACTCTCCATGGGTATGACGGACAGCTACCGGGTGGCCATCGAGGAAGGCTCGACGATGGTCCGGATCGGGAGCCTCATCTTCGGCCCGAGGTAACGCCCATTAACTGCTGTAGAATATGAAGAGCAATTTTACCACGACAACCTCCCCAACCCCCACCATCTCCAGCGTAACAAAAGCATTGCCCGTCCCTGTGACCTTGAACCGGTACCAGCAAGTCCCCAGGCCCGGATTCTGCGGGTCCGCGTACACGGTCTCGGATTCTTCGAGCGTCAGTCCGTGCCCTTCCATGTTCATTTGCAGCTTCATGCCGAGGCGGCTGTTGATGTCCAGCCCGATGCAGAACTCGTCGCCGGGAGAGACGGGTTCGATGACATTGGGATGGCGGTAGACCGGCAGGTCCGGCCAGGGCGAGGGGACCATGGGATGCAGCACGATCCCCGCGTGGGTCCCGGTTGTTGTGGAGGTGGTAACGGCGGAGACGGTGGCGGAAGGTTGAGGATCGGCAGGGGAACCGCATCCCGCCGTCGCTGTCAGGGACAGGAGGACGATGCTGATACCTGCTGTTAAGGTTTTTATCCTCACAGTTACAGCATACGCTCATTCCGCCGCGGGGTCAATTGGCCGTGTGGAGGACCACCTTGCTTTCGGATTTCATCTCTACGTCGAGGAAGCTCAGGCCGCTGCCGGGAGGGATATCGTCATCCTCTTCCCATATAACCACCAGCGGTTCGCCCTGGTAGCTCAGGAGCATGTCCTCGAAGACGGTATCGCCGGGGATGTCGCAGTCGCCGCGGATGTTGTAGCCCTCCAGCGCGCAGAATACGTACAGGTTCTCCGTCCCGAACATGGCCGAGAACAGCCGGGAGGACTGCCCGGTGGTCGCGTTCTCAATCTCGATGTCCCATGCGCTGCCGTTCCAGACCATATTGCCGTGAATGGTGTCCCCGGCGCTGGCAGGGACGGGGTCCGCCCGGAAGCCGCCCGAACTCCAGGCATGCCAGGCGGCGCACGTCCAGCCGCCGCTCCGGTTGAAGTCCCACTCCAGCACAGGCTGGATGATGGCGAGCCCGTAGTAGACCTCGATGCCGTTGAACAGGTAACTGGTCGTGTTGTCTCCGGCTGCCGGCGGGTCGTTCGGCACCGTCCACGTGGCGGTGAAGGTATCGAGGTTTTTGACCTGGAGGTTATAGGCATGCTGTATCCAGGCGCTGTAACCTTCTTCGGACTTGTTTTCCGGTTCCGGCCCGACAACGACCTTCAGGACCAGCTCCCTGTCCCGGTACACGCCGGCGCCGCCGTCATCCGCCACGATGGATGAGCCGGACGGGATATCGTAGATGTGGCGGGCCTTGCGCGGGCCGTTGGGGGTTGAGACCGGCGCGGAGAGGTCGTCCCGTGTGCGGAAGATGACGTCTCCGTCCGCATCCGTGACCAGCGTAACGCCGTCCTGCAGGTGGGTGATGGTGGAACCGATGGGGACGACAAAGCCGCCGGAACCGGCATCCAGGGAGAAGGGCGCGGCGAGGGGCTCATACTGGTCTCTGTCGATGCCTGTTCCTCCGGGAAGGACGAAAAGACTCAAGGATACGAGCGCGACCGCGATGCTGAAAACCGCCCTGTCCATAGCAACCCCTCATTGCAAAGTGTAGCCCCGTTTCCGCGCGTGGCAATGCAGGCGTCCATTTTCCGGTATTTACATACGATTCAAGCTGAAGCTGGGGTGGCTGTCTCCCTACTATTCCCGTAGATAGGAGCGGAGTATCCGGGCGGGACGGTATTGGTGATTAACGTGGAGGGGTGTAAGGGTGGACTCGCTAACGGCGGCCTTGTTGCTATTTCCAGCGAACGGAAGCCGCCATGGACGCCAGGTCAATGTCCGGTACTTCTTCAGGTGCGTACAGCCGGGCTATCATCAATCCCTGTACCGTTTCACCCTCATAATCGTGCCAATATGGAAGGTTCCAAACAATTCCCTTTCTGTTCTCCTCGGTTTCCAGACTTGCAGTAAAACTTGGTAGTTTGATGGTCGTTGGAGCACCGAGGTCTATACGGTGAGCAATGCCGTTCTCCGGGTACCACTGTAAACGCAATTCCAGGTCCTCTCCGTCATCGCCGCGGTAGAAGAGGGCCGCCGTGGTATTATCAGAAAGCGTAACCTTATCCGGAACGGCGCCGGGCGGCAGAAGGTGCGGCTGCGGAACAGGGACCCCGAATACGTCCTCTACTTCCTCAATACTTGCGGTGCGCGGGTAGGTGGGTCCGCCGGCACACGACAAAAGCGGCAAGACCAGAAGGACTAATAAATAGATGGCGGTTTTACTTTTCATTTTTTACCCGGCGTGAGTGTGCTTTCCATATTTGATTGTAGACCGGTAGAACGATCATTGTTTCGGCTCAATAACCACTTCCTTTTCGCTGCGTTGCATCGGTAGTTCAAAGCTGACTTCCCGCTTTTCGCCGCCCTGCTCGAATACGGTGAATTCCAGAGTAAACTTATCGGGCAGCGCGGCTATCTCTCCTTTGGTGGCGCTCGGGGACAGGATATAGTATCTTCTTGCGGGTGTAGAATCGGACGTTCTTACACCGGCGCCATGCGAACCGCCATCCCCGATGATCTGCCCGCCGTGTTTCCACGTGCACACCGTATCGTGATCGAACTGGTCCTGCCCGGTCACCACGTAGCCCACATAGATAGCCGAAGAGTTATAGTAGGTTTCCAGCACCTTCACGGACATGCCTGCGTGAGATTGCTCCATGTCCAGGACAGTGGTTCTCCGGCACGGCTGAGAGCGTCCAGCCCCAGTGAATGCTCGAACAGCCGCGCAGGGCCTTGATTGCAGCCGGTAGTCAGGATGCAGGTCAACAGGACCAGCAGGACCAAGGTGAATGCACAGGTACGCTTCATAGCTGTGTTAAACGTTACTCTCTTTCTTTCTTCGCATGAAAAGCCATACACCAGCGGCTCCAATGCCTACCCCGCAGATGACCACCAGCGCCAGCACCCACCCTGGCAGGTAACGCTCCTCAGGCGGTTCGTTGTTGAACATGCCGGGCCCTCCCAGGAGTATTGTGTCCGATGCCAGTCGCTTGACTACTTCTCCGGTGCGGCGGCTGACCGTAATAACGATAAGCCGGTATTCGTCTTCCGGCAGGGTTCCCTGGTTCTCGAACGTGGTACCCGGGCCTTCCGCCCATCCCAATTCTTCCCTCGTCAACGTGGGTTTTGTTCCTCCGAGCATGAAGTTAACGTTCCAGTTGTTTTCGTCATATAAGGTAATTCCGCCGTGATCGGCTTCCCTGAGGGATTCTGGCAACTGCTTGACTGCGATATCGATAGCATCCTGCCGATTGATTTTGTATTCACTGTCCCTGAGGCATCCGGAACCTGCCGCCAGGCTTACGATCAGTATCACTAGGAACAGCAGTCTCCATTTCATTCTTAATGCTCTCAATCACCATTTATCGATAAACCTTGATCGTTTATTCCCTATATTTTAACATATGTTGTAAAGACATTGTTTGCGAAAGCTAACCTCGTCCTCAAGCCGTTTCCTTGACAAAACAAAGAGCCTTCGAGAGAATTGAACTATGAACGCGCCCCAATCACCCGTTACTTACGAAGATGAAATCCTGAGAGAAACCGACGCCGTCCTGCAGGGTTTCCCAAAGAAACAGTCCAGCCTCATCCCTGTCCTCCAGGCGGTGCAGGAAAAACTGGGATATCTGCCCAAACCGGCGCTGCTGGCAATAGCGGAACACCTGGACCTGCCCGCCATCGACGTCTACAGCGTGGTCACGTTCTACGGGCAGTTCCGGCTCAACCCGCCGGGGCGGCACTCCATCCACGTCTGCCTCGGCACCGCCTGCCACATGAAGGGCGGCAACATCGCGCTGGACGCCTGGAAGCGGCGGCTCGGCATCGGCGTGCGGCAAACGACCCCCGACGGCGAGTTCGACCTGGACACCGTCGCCTGCGTCGGCTGCTGTTCCATGGCCCCGGTCACGGTGGTGGACGGCAGCCCGGAACCCGCCGTCGATCCCACCCGTGTGGACGGCCTTATGCTCGCCTTTGGGCGGGAAAAGGAGTCGTCCGTATCGAGGCAGGGTAAAGAAGAAGCATAAACCTCGCCGGAGAACCACGAGCTGGCACGATGGGTCGTCTCTCGTTTAAGAGAGACCGAAAGAGATTTGAAGACATAGGAATACCCCTCATCCTAACCTTCTCCCTCAAGGGGAGAAGGGACGAGGTAAGGGAAGGGGCACGAATCCGGCTTAGGCAGAGTAAAGCAGAAAAAGGATGAACCTCGCCGAAGGTCAACGAGCAGGCACGATGGGTCATCTCTCGTTTAAGGGAGACCGAGAGGGATTTGAGAACCTTGAAAAACATGATAACCTCGCGGGGACGGTAGAGGGTACGGATTGCTTCGGTCCCGATATGATCGGGACGATCGCAATGACCACCATAGCTTTATTGACGCTCCGCTTCTTTGCAAAGGGGGGACTGAAAAGAGAACCTCGCCGCGAGTGAACGAACAAGCATAAAGGTTCGTCTCTCTTGAAAAGAGAGACCGAGAGAGATTTAGCAAATAAAGGCACACATTTGAACAGTACTAACTCACCAGTCTCAGAAACCATCCGCCGCCTGCGTGAGCAGGCTGAGATAACCTGGCGCGCGCTCACCGAGGACCGCCCATTCATCACGGTGGGCACGGCTACCTGCGGGCGCGCCGCCGGGGCCTTGGACGTCGTCAAGGCGTTCCGGGAGCAGATAGACAGGCTCGGGCTGGACTGCCCGGTCGTCGAGGTCGGCTGTATGGGCCACTGTTACGCGGAGCCGCTCGTCATCATCGGCAAACCCGGCTTTTCGCCGATCTGCTACCACCATGTCAATCCGGTCATCGCGGAACGAGATCGGAAGAGCGTCGTGTAGGGAAAGAGTGTAGGATAGGGTGTA
>CAZQQL010000123.1:0-7598 GCA_964595455.1 uncultured Dehalococcoidaceae bacterium | reverse complement strand
GATAATGAGCGGTGACTGGAGTTCAGACGTGTGCTCTTCCGATCTGGAATTTTTGATGTATCCCCCCAATGATTAGCACTTGCCATCATGCCAATACCATACATTAGTAAAGAAAGCTCATGTTCAGCAGCAGGAGTAATCGGTATCCATTTGCAAGGATATTCACCGGATCTTCCGGAAGAACGTACCCATTGTGTAGGAGCTACTGGAAGAAAGCTTTCATTTTTTCCCAATAGCTCAGGGCAGTAGTTCCTATAAGTCGATATAGGAACTTGACTCCTGAATTCATCAATGGAGGAAGGCGCTTTACCCATCAGCAACTTTTTCCCGAGCGGTGATTGCTTGACAAGTTCAAGTTGAACGATCAGCAGGCGTTCCTGAATTTCGATGAATTCTTCCACAGATAGTTTTAAAAACCCGCAGCACATGTCCCATAGTTCCTGGTGTTTGCCTTGCTTGAGAAGCTCATAAGCTGTGGGCATCTGCCACCTCCACGTCAACTGAGTACTACGTACGTAAGTACTAGAATATAATTCTATACCAGCCTACGTTAACGGAGGATGCCAAGGGAAGTGTGTTAGTTCTAGATGATAGTTCTAGTTTAGAGAAACTGCAGGAAATACCGCTATACAGCTACATCTTTTGGGGATCGGCTACGGACTTAATCACTGTTTCCAGTTCGGCGATGGAATCAGCTACAGATGATGAGGTAACGGTGGTATTCCGGTCATCTTTCATATCCTGCAGATATTGACGGACAATGCCGGTTAATCTAAGGGCGAAGGACTGAAAGTCCTCCAACGTGAGATATGCTCGTTTCTCACTGATATTACGAAGCTGGCATTGAATGAGATAATTGACGAACTCGGTGCGGTTCAATTCACCACGGTGTTCATCGATCTGTTTAACGATGTCTTCCTTTACCACCATGATGAGATCGTCTTCGTCTAGGACCAGCGTTCTTTTCATACCTGCACCTACTAAATTATACGTTCGTTGGCAAATACCTTCTTTAGGATTATGCAGGTCAATGAGGCAAACAGGCATAAACATTTTTCAGGGAAAATAAACAAGGTATAAATAAGAAATGGTGGGAGTACAGCAAAAGTAAAGAAAATTGAGGGCAACCGGGGGTGGGTTAGCAGGTCTGTTTATTCTTCCTGGTTGGAGAGCATGGAGATCAGGGTATCGATGGTCTTCAGAAGGCCTTGACCAGCATCGGTCACCCGATAGGCCGTTAAGGTACCGCCCAGTTTTATCTTCTGCAGGAATTCCTTTTCCAGAAGGAAGTTCAGGTACCTCTGAGTTTGCGTATAGCTCATGTTGGCGGAATACATAATCTCCGTTTTTCCCGCGCCGTGTTCACCGGTACGCAGTATATCCGCGATGATCTCGATATTAGACCGGCGTTTGCTGACAGGGGCTTTTACGCCTGCCTTGCCCAGCCCATCGTAACCGACATCAATAGCAATACTCATCCCGCCCCATTTTACGGTTTGAGGCAACAGGTGTCAATATGTTGTACTGGTTCATATGTATTTCACTCCGGGACCAGAACGGATCAGCCGAGGTACCAGTCGAAGATACTCGCTCCCCATAACATTGCTACGATGGGGCCGACGCCAAGGAAGACGCCGTAAGGCATAATGTCTTTACGCCCTTTCCTCCTGAGGAACAGCAATATCACCGCCACGACCCCACCGAAGACAATGCCGGTAAACATCCCCACGAATACGAGTGGGAAACCGGTGGTGAGGCCGATAAGACCGGCGAGCTTGATATCCCCGATACCCAGGCCCCGCGGATTGACGAGAAAGACCAGCGTGAAAAAGACAAAGAAGATGGCCCCGCCCAGGAGTCCGCTGACCAGCGGGTTGACCGGGATCATGGTCGCGTTATCGAAAACCTTCAGGTTTTGCAAAAGGCCGATATCCGGAAACAGCGTATCCACGGCCAAAACAATAATGGCGATGACGGCGCAGGGATAGGTCACCTTGTTGAGTATCAACTGGTGCTCCATATCAATAAAGATGATAAGGATGAAGACCATACTCCAGAAGGCGGTTATAAAGAACGGCGGATCGAACCCGAAACGCCAGAAAGCCAGGGCGAAGGTGATACCGGTCAGAGCTTCGACAGCCAGCACCCTTACCGGGATCCTGGCGCCGCAGGTACGGCATTTCCCGCCCAGGACCAGGTAGCTGATCACCGGGAACATCTCAAAGGCAGAGAGCCGGCGCCCGCAGCCGTCACAGTGGGAAGGCGGAGAGAACAAAGACTGTTTTGAAGGCAGGCGGTCGATGCAGACATTGAGAAAGCTACCAAAAGCTACGCCGAACAAAACCACGAGAACATAGTACGGGATAGTCATACAGATATTTTGGACTTTCCACGGCGGTTCCGTCTATGCCCCGAGTGTGTATTTATGGTACATATTAACCCTATATGGTTCATGGTAGCAGGCTACCAGACCGGTCCGGCGCGGGCTAAAAATGACTTGCCATCCGGGTTGAATATTATAGGGAAAAACCGTCAATCCCTACTTGTTTACGGAATTGTTACATCCGGCCATCGGGGTTTTCATATGTAAAACAGGACTTTCGTCCTGAAATTTTTCGGGACTTTTACGTCATTGTACGGGAATGTGGGTATGCTAAAGTTGAAATTGAATAAGGAAACGAAACTTCAGAGAAAAAAGGAGGCGCCAAAATTATGAAGAAGTTTCTCAAGAAGTTCCGGTACGGAGAAAAAGGCTTTACCCTGATCGAACTTCTCGTTGTCGTGGCAATCCTCGGTGTTCTGGCCGCGGTAGCCGTCCCCAACGTTGGTAAGTTCATCAGCAAGGGTAAAGACGAAGCGAAGGAAACGGAACTTCACAACATCCAGACGTCCGTCATGGCCATGCTGGCGGACAGTGCTAATGGGACGCTCAGCGCAACTGGAAATGGCACGGTTACTAACATGCATGATGTTCAGGCCGTTGACGGAACCGCCACGACCCTGTTCCTCAGCGATTACTTGACCGGTCTTGACGGTACTACCATCGCCACGGCAGATCAGGGAGTGAGTTACAGCTTCGCATCCGATGGCACTGTAACACAGAACTAGTAATCCTCTGATACTAAATTGAGGTGAAAAAACCTGCCGGTCTCCGGCAGGTTTTTTCATGTCTTCTGTTCTTTATCTATCTTCCTCAGATCCTCCTCTTTCTCATGACCATTTTTTCCTGAAATACCCACTTCTTTCAATTTCAATGCTGGGTGGATGTCCCTGACGCAATCTGATATTACTGATCAAGATTATCCTCGTGAGAAGAATAGTTGACCTTCAGATAATCCTCACCCAAAAACGGGTGTTTGCATAAGGAGAAAGGATTTTTCTCACCCCAAATATCGGGTCAGGAAATAGTCGCGAGAAGGGACGTTCACGTTACCTGGCAGGGAGTAATCGTAAACAACACAAGGGAGAGGACCCAGATGGTCATCGGGGCTTGCTTTTAGAAGAATTCGATCAGCCTGCACAAAGAACTCCGCTACGTCAGGCATCGTATCCCACTACCGTGATGCAGGTGATGAAAAGCCGACTGCAGGCAGACTAAGACTGGTAGGAAGATGATTTCATGAGGTGATTCAGGATATCGTCCTGCTGGTTTTTCTGGAATGTGTCTTCACGCTCGCCGGTCATCTTGGTTATCTCGTCACGGTCGTTACAGAACTCCCAGACGGACTCGTTACTGATGACGTGGCTCTTCCATAATCTGACCAGGGCTTGGTCAAGGAGCTCCATGCCGTGCTGTGTGTTCATACGGATGGTGTTGGGTATCTGGAAGACCTTACCTTCGCGGATCAGGTTCCTTACCGCAGAGTTGGCCAGCATGACCTCGATGGCCGCGACGCGCCCGTTACCATCCTCGGTAGGCACCAGGGCCTGGCAGAGAATGCCGAGGAGGAGCGACGCGAGGCGTGTCTGAGTAAGATTGCGTTCATGGGGCGGGAACATATTGATGATACGTTCCACGGCCTGCGAGGCGCTCGGAGCATGGCCGGTAGTAAGGACAAGATGGCCGGTCTCCGCCACTGTCAGGGCCGCAGACGCTGTCTCCAGGTCACGCATTTCGCCGACGAGGATAACGTCCGGGTCCTGTCTCAGGACATGCCGCAGCGCTTCTGAAAACGAAAGGGTATCCGCGCCGAGTTCGCGCTGGGTGATCGTACAAAGGTTGTTCTTGTACGTGTATTCGATGGGGTCTTCAATGGTAATGACCCTCTTGTTGTGGGTCTTGTTCAAATACTCGATCATGGATGCCAGCGTCGTCGATTTTCCACTGCCCGTCGGGCCGCTGACCACGACGAGGCCGCGAGGCCTGGTGATGAGGTCTTTACAAATCGCCGGAAGGCCAAGTACCTCGGGGTCTGGCACGGTATCCGGCAGCAGACGGTTTACAAAACTGATGGAACCGCGCTGGCTGGCGGCGTTGAAACGGACACGTCCAACGCCTTCTACGCTGGCGCCGAAGTCCAGTTCGTGTGTCCGCTTGTATTCATCCTGTTGCGCTTCAGTAGTGACTTCTTTTAGGCAAGCCTCCAGATCACTATCAGCCAGGACGGGAAGGTCTTCCGCAGGTTTGAGACTGCCATGAATACGCATTAACGGCGGCATACCGGAAACAAGGTGAAGGTCGGACGCTTTACGCTCCTTGGCTATAAGGAGCATTTTCACCATTTCCATGTCAGTCTCTCTCCTCGAGGCGGACCCCGATCTGGAAAATAGCTGTTCCATCAACCCCGATACCAACATTTAGGATGGTAACTTCTGCGAACCTTCCGGTAGCGAACAGCTCTCGGGCGTATTGAATAATTTCCTGTTCGCTGGCGGCAGTACCGCTGATAGTAACGGCGGAGCCGGAATGGCCTAGAGATGTTACATCCAGTTGCGGTACCAGGCTATCGACGGAAGCTTGCAGATCGGCATCCATATCTTCACCGTACCGGCTTAGCATAGCAAGAGCTTTGGCATATGAATTAGTCTGAGTATCGAAATCCTTGAGCTGCTTTTCCAGTTCAGCCACGGTTTTGGACAATTCGGTCTGCTCGGTCTGGCGTTTTTCCAGCAAGAAATTGGTTGTTTCAACGTGAGCCTGTGTCGTTTCCAGGCGTCCTGCAGCATCCTGGATCGTCATCGCCAGCAAGGCAACCAGCGCCACCGCGGCGGCTGCGGCAGGTATGGCCAAAAGTTTATTGGCCGGTATTTGGCGTGGTTGATAGGGCTCAGGCAGCGTATTGAAGTTCGGAAGCAGCGGTCCGGCGTCCTTCAGCGATTCCTTGAGGGTCAAGCCGACGTTGGCGAGGTACTGCGAAGGATCGAGGTGTTTCATGCATTTGAGCGGCGAAACGAGCAATTCGGTCTGCATCCCGATATCGACGCCCAGCATCTGGAATATTTCCGGTTCTTCCGCGAGTTCTCCAGAAACGAAGATGGGAGTGCTCTGCGGCACCTGGATGTCAGGGTTATTGGCGTTATAAAACTCGAGTGTCTTTTCGAGTTCATTCTTGACGATCATCGCTTTATCGGACAGGGATAATTCCTCTTCAGGGAAGGACACGGTACGTATCGGCTGCGGCAGGCCGCCGACCATGATGACGATATCGAACTCACGGGGTTGGACATCGACGAGTATAGAAGTTGATTCCCTGGACAGTCGCGCCAGAGCCACCGGCTTGATATCCATGAGGTAAGGTTTTAGACCGGCGCCGTGAAGAACGCGAATGAGCGGGTCGGCAACCTGGCGAGGGATAGCGATCATGAACGCCAGGATCTTGCCCGCTGAAGCAGCAATGACCTGCCATGAGATATAAAGCTGTTCTGGAGGTACCGGCAAGACCCGTTTGGCTTCCCGGATAATAGCCTCGCCGATCATGGCTTTCGGCAACTCCGGGAGAGTGACCGGGCGGGTCAAGCAGCGTAGTCCGCTAATCCCGAGGATTAACTTTTTATCCGATATTTTGTTGCTCTTAATAACCTGCTTAATTTTCTCGGAGAGTTCTCTTTCTTTTTCCGGAGTATCGATATTGTTCAAACCGGTGTCTAAAGGTACGCTGGCCAGCTTGGTGATCCTCTTACCCCGGGTGACCATCAAGCGGATGCTGGTATCATCAATGTAAAGGGTTGTGGTATTACCGGCCATTATTCCACCTCACGGGAATACACGAATACCTGGATATTGCAGCTTGCGGTCCCCTGTAAATCATCGTCATCGGGAACGTTAGATATGCTTATCTGAGCGGAAACGGTATACCCAGTCGTGAAATTGTGGTTCAGGTTAGTGATGAAGTCGATGATGTCTCCCAGAGTGCCCGTTATGCTGCCGCTCAAGACAGTCTGCTGAACACCGACACCGCTTAGGGTGGCATTAGCGATGGGAGTATCACTCAAATTAGACACTGAAACATTGGAAAAATCAGCAATAGCAAAGAACTGCTCAACGACATCCGCGCTGACGACCGTGCTGTCAAGGCGTTTCTTGGCTTCTTCCACCTCGGTTTCCTTTTCATTGATAAGCCTCGATAGTTCATCGACCCGGTAGCGCAGTTGGGTCAGGTCATATTTGTTAAGTCTCGTTTCCACGAGGCTTAGCTGTTCTTCAGCAACAGCCTGCTCCTGTAACTGCTGGTTCCTGGTAACTCCCAGACCGGCTAGGACAACGATGAACACGCCGGCGGAGAGGATGAGCCAGCTCGTTTTACTCAGCTTGATTCCCTTCATTTGGTCTTCGGTCCCGTCTCCTAAAATGCCTGACCGTACATACCGTACATAGCCGAAACCATGGAAATTGCAATCAACCCGACAACGCCGGCTATGGCGACCGTCATGACCGGCGGGATCATGCCGATGAGGGCCTTGGTCTTGTCCATCGCTTCAGCTTCATAATTCTGTGCCACGGCGAGGACGGAAGAATCAAGGCTGCCCGTTTCTTCGCCTACCTTGATCATCTGCACCATCATTGGCAGGAAGAGCGGGTCTTTGGCCATGGGGCGGGCGAGGCCTTCGCCTTTCATCATGTCCATTTGGACGTTGTAGAGGGATTGCGCCATCACGCGGTTACCGCAACCCTGGACTATCATGGGCATGATTTCTGTCAGCGGCAAGCCCGCGGTGTACAGGAGGGCTATGCTCCGGCAAGCCCGTGATAACTCATTGAGTTGCCTGACCCTGCCCATCAAGGGGACTTTCAGTAGCAGCTTGTCCATTTTGAGTTTACCGTCTGGCGTCCGTAGATAGATCGTGACCAAACCGAACACAATAAACAGCCCGAGTAAAATCTTTAGTATGTGCTCTTTCAGGAAGCCAGAGGCGCTCATCATTACCTGGGTGATGGCAGGCAGTTCAGCCCCGAGGTCAGCATAGAGGCTGCCGAATGCGGGCAGGACGAAGATCATCAACACTGCGACAACGATAACTGCTACCGCTCCGGCTATCACGGGGTAGGTCAACGCGCCCTTTACGCTCTATTGGGTCACTATCTCCAGTTCCATCTATTCTGCTACCTTCAGCAGCATGGTCTTCAGGGTATCGGTAGTGGAAAGAAGCTCGAAGATACC
>CAZQQL010000122.1:0-7623 GCA_964595455.1 uncultured Dehalococcoidaceae bacterium | reverse complement strand
CTCATCGCCGCGGACCTCATCCGCACCATCCTCCAGCCGCAACTGGAAGAACTGGCGGTGCTCGGCAGCATCGTCGCCATCAGGATCGTCATTTCCTACTTCCTGGGCAAGGAAGTGGAACGGCTACGCGGCAAATAACCCGGGCCGGTCCCTTCCGAGTGCCTTTCGCAATGGGTAGCGCGGGCGTTCCTCCCTTCGGCCTCCATGCCTCCACCAACCCTCGTTCAGATCTGCCATGTACCCGCATCACCCAATCTGGTACAATGAACACATCTATTCGTAGAGGAACCCCCGATGAAAGCCACAGAAGGTAAAACAGGCAGGGTCTTTGTCCTGCGGCTTGAAGACGGCGATATGGTACCGGACTGCATCGAAAAGTTCGCGGCCGAGAAAGGCATCCGGCACGGACAGGTCGTGCTGGTGGGCGGCATCGGCGGCGGGCAGGTGGTGGTGGGACCGAGGGATTCCGGCGAAATGCCCCCGGACCCGATGCACCTTTTCGTGGAAGACGCCCATGAGACGCTTGCCGTTGGGGTGCTGGCCCCGGACCAGAACGGCCGGCCGGTGCTCCACATTCACGGTGCGCTGGGAAGGGCCGGAAAGACCCTCACCGGCTGCCTCAGGCCGGGTGTCAGGACCTGGCTGGTGGCGGAAGCCGTCATATACGAGATAACCGGTATTCAGGCCAGCCGGCAACCCGACGCCGCCAGCGGCTTTACCCTGCTCCAGGTGGACGAATAAGCGATGGTGAAAAGGAAGACAGCAGCGAGCAAGGAACAGAAAAAAGCCGTCATCGAGGCCTTTGAAAAGAAGGTGAAGATACAGACGCTCGTCACCTATGTGGCGATGTTCTTCTACGCCTACGCGCTGATCTCACTGGTCTACTGGGACGTCTCTCTGCTGGGGCTCACCTCCCCGCAGGTGGAGATGTGGACGGCTTTCGGCATCGGCACGGCGCTCTGGGTGTTCTCCTACTTCTACTGGCGCTGCCCCAACTGCAACCGGTTTTTATGGATACGTCCGGGTTTGCGGGCCTGCCCCTACTGCAAGGCTGCCTTTAAAGAGGATAAGAAGGGGTAGGGTTGAAGCTTTTCAGCATTTCTCAGACGAACAATCGATCATGCAGCAATTTACAAACCGCTGCTCGACCCCTGAGCTACGCTGGCGATGAATAACCGCCTGGCTTCCCAATTTTCTAGCATCCCAGCATGGTATCAGCAAGGCATATCGCATGCGGTGTTGTGTTTCAGTCGCCCGGAGAATTGAACGGTCATTGAGAAAAAGGCAAAGTGGGTGACTCGGTCGATAGTAGAGTAGCGCCTACTCCCTGAAAATTCCGCCTAACTTTCCGGCTATTCAAGAGCATAGCTCGCAGTCCATCAACCAAGCAGCCATAAACTGCCAGCCATCACGGCCATCCCCAGTACTATACCGAGGATAACCAGGTGCGCCTGCCCGTACCGGTGGGCCATGGGGAGGATTTCATCGAAGCTTATGTAAACCATGATTCCGGCAACCAAAGCCAGCGTTCCGGAGAGTACCGCCGGTGTCAGGAACGGCAGAAGGAAAAGGTAACCAATCACGGCTCCCACAGGCTCTGCAATCCCGGAAAGAAAGGAATACAGGAAAGCCTTCCGCCGATTGCCAGTGGCATAGTAGATAGGGACCGATACGGCGATGCCTTCCGGGATATTGTGGATAGCCACCGCCACGGCAATCATGATACCCAACGAGACATCTCCGGTAGCCGCCGAGGCAAAGGTAATCATACCTTCCGGAAAATTATGAATAGCAATGCCGATGGCAACAAAAATCCCGCCCCGCTTTAACGCAGATGTCGACCCTGCTACTTTATCGGCTCCGGGGCCAAACCTGCCATCTGCAGCGGATTCTTCTTCGTAGGAGTGAGGAATGAGTATATCGATCAGCGCGAAGACGCCGATACCTCCGAAAAATGCCAGGTTGGCGCTGAGAAATCCGATATCTTCTATGGCTGTTCCCAGTAATTCGGTAAAGGAAATGTAGACCATGACACCGGCGGATAGACCAAGGAGGAATGAAAGATACGTATACTTGGGACGCCGGATCAAAAAGGCAATTGCGCTGCCTACGCTGGTGGAAAGACCGGCGAGGACTGTGAGAAGAATCGCGAAACCGAAGTCGATGTTCATATCTGGTGACCGGTTCTCCCGGCTGTACAGTGTTCCCTAGTTTCCTAAGCATAACCCGGCTTATCGGTTGTCTTCAAGGCAGCATAACCGTGGACCGGCCCTCACTGTTTCCCGGCCGGAGGCGCTGCTGGCTGGTTTTGGTATTCCGGTTCACAGACAAGTAGCCTGATGAAGTTGACCAGGCCGTAGCCCTCCCGGATAACGTTCAACCCCTGTTGCCGTACTAGCTTCTTGAGGTCCTGCCTCGCAAAGTCCCGGTAATACCCAAGCTCGTAAAGGGCCGTGAAGGTCACGTGAAACCACCTTTGCACCCTGTTCTCGGGAATGTGATAATCCACCATTACAGCCCGCCGGCTTACCCTTTTCATCTCCGCCAGCACCTTCGGCCTGACCTCACGGGGCATGTCGTGGAGCGCCAGGGAGATGGTTGAAACAGCAAATTGCCTGTCCTCGAATGGTAAACTGGTGGCATCGGCAACCTCAAACCGTACGTTTCCATACCGGTTTCTCTTCTTGGCTACATTCAGCATGTCTCTCGAGATATCCAGCCGTTCGTAGCATTGGCGATGACATTGGCCATACCCGCCATCCGGGGACACAGTATGAACAGCGTAAAACCCAGGGACGCAATAAGCAGAGAATTCATGTCGAGATACAGTCCTTCCTTTTCCACACATGAGCGGGAATCCACACGGATAATCCGGGCATCACCAGACGGGAGCAATCCGGTTTCCCCCGGATCTCTTCTACGTGAACAAACTCCCTATCTGGAAGACCAGCACGGCAAGTATCCAGGCAAGGGCTGTGGTATAGAACGCCGCGAACGCCGTCCACTTCCATGACCTGGTCTCGCCGCGGATGGCCCCCAGGGCCGCCACACAGGGTACGTACAACAGGCTGAAAATCATAAAGGAGAAAGCCACCAGTGGCGTCCACCCGAGTTGGGTGCCGATGGTCCCGCCGAGTATGCCTTCCTCTACCCCGAAGATGGTCCCCATCGTACCGACGACCACTTCCTTGGCCAGGAAACCAAATATGAGACTGACGCTGGCTTCCCATTGTCCGAACCCGGCCGGAGCGAACACCGGCGCGAAGAAACTGCCGATGTGCCCTATCCAGCTGTCCGCGCTGGCGTATTCCACGCCCCAGGGCATGCTGCCGAGGAACCAGATGACGATGACCACGCCCAGGATGATTGTCCCCGCTTTGCGGAGGAACATCTTGCCACGCTCCCACATGTGTATGAGGACGCCGGGAATGGTGGGCAACCGGTAGGGCGGCAACTCCATGACGAAGTGACCGCTCTCACCTTTGAGGATGGTCTTGCGGAAAATGAATGCCGCCAGTATGGCCACTACGATGCCGATGAGGTACATGGAAAACATCACCAGCCCCTGGTTGTTCGGGAAGAAAGCCCCCACCAGCAGGACGAAGATAGGCAGCCTGGCCCCGCAGAGCATAAAGGGATTGACCAGTATCGTGGTTAACCGGTCCTTGGGGTTATCTATCGTCCGGCACGCCATGATGCCGGGGATGTTGCAGCCGAAGCCGAGGATCATCGGGATGAAGGAACGCCCGTGCAGCCCGATGCGATGCATGAACCGGTCCATCACGAAGGCCGCCCGGGCCATATAGCCGGAATCTTCCAGGATGGATATGGCGATAAACAGCAGGAAAATATTGGGCAGGAAGATGAGCACTGAGCCGACACCGCCGATAATACCGTCCGCCAGCAGCGAACCGAGCCATTCCGGGCTGACCTGGGAAGCATACCCGCCCAGCCAGCCGAAGAACTGGTCGATCCAGTCCATGAATGGCGCCGCCATGGTAAAAACGAACTGGAAAACGCCGTACATCAGCGCGAGAAAGATGGGAATGCCCAGCCAGCGGTTGATGATTATCTTGTCCAGTTTATCGGAGAAACTGACCCTTTCCATCGGGGGTTTCTTGAGGGCATCTTTGAGAAGGCCGCTGATGAACCCGTACCGCCCGTCGGCGACGAGCATCTCGGCGTCCTCTCCATAGATACTTTTAAGATGGGTAAGGCCTTGCTCTCTGACTTTCAATACATTATTGCGAGACATTGGACGCCTCCTGGAATTTGCTGACGATTTCCTCATCGCCTTCGATGAGTTTGACAGCCAGCCATCGCGGCGAATAATCCTTTATCATGGAATCGTTGTTAAGAGCGCTCTCAAGCCGTGAAATTAGAGCTTCTACCTCCCGGTCATACTCGATTTTCACTCCGTCATGTTCGTTCCCCTCCTCAGCCACCTTGATGATGGCATCGAGGACCTCGTTGACGCCCTTGTTCCGGTTGGCGACCATGGGGATCACCGGTACGCCCATCTCGCGGGAGATGGTATCAACGTCGATCTTGTAACGCCGGGCTTCTGCTTCATCCATCATATTCAGCGCCAGGATGAGCGGCACTTCCAGTTCCAGCAATTGGACCGAGAGGTAAAGATTACGTTCCAGATTGGAGGCATCGACGATATCTACCACCACGTCCGGTTTTTCTTCGATGATGAAATTACGGGCGACGACCTCATCCGGTGAATAGGCGGTGAGGCTGTAGACGCCGGGGAGGTCCACGATTTTTAGTGTATGATCCCGGTACTGGCGGGTTCCTTCTTTCTTCTCCACAGTCACGCCGGGCCAATTACCCACGTGTTGTCTGGCGCCGGTCAGGTTGTTAAATAGTGTCGTTTTGCCGGAATTGGGGTTGCCAGCCAATGCAATCACGATCTGTTTCTTAGCCATCTGCTGTCTCCTTTACGAGTATCTTCTGCGCTAAACCAAAGCCCAGCCCCAGCCGGGAACCTTTAATTTCGATGATGAGAGGACCGGGATGGCTGCCGCTGATCACCATGACCGGAGCGCCAGGCACCAGCCCCATATCTGCGAGCCGTCTTTGAAGACCAAAACCGGCGTGAACGGCACTTACGACGAGTTTCCTGCCGGAGACGGCCAGCGATAACGGCATGTCTCGTACCATCATTCGATCACCTCCACGATGACCGCGGCGGCTTCGTTTTTACGCAGGGACAAACTATAACCCCGTACTTTGATCTCGATAGGATCGCCCATGGGAGCAACTCCCTGCATTTCGATGACGCTGCCCGAGTTCAGCCCCATATCCATCAAACGGCGTCCGATAACGCCGCCGGTAATACCCCGGACCTTACCCCGGTCGCCTGTTTTTAATTCACTCAATTTCTTTGCCATCATCGCGGCCTCCTTCGAGATTCTGATATCCCATATCCTTTGAGAATAGTTAGTCTGGACTAACTATTCTCGATATACGTAATTGTAAGCCCAGCCTAACATTAGAGCATAAAAAAAGTCCGTGTCCTAGCAGTGGAACTTCGAATGAATCTCCCGGTCGTCCTTACCCTTCTCGATATAGCGGTTGAATATTTCTTCCCAGTCTGCCTGTCCGGGATGGCACTCCATGACGAATTCGATGAATTTCTCGAGGCGGTTTATCGTCTCGCGGCTCATGGCGTGTTCCATACGGCAGGCATCCTGTTCCGCCGTGGCTGGATTGACCTTGAGGACATCCTTCAGGAAGCTGTAGAGGGCTTTATGCCGGCGATAAACTTCTTCCGCGATGCGCGCTCCCTCCGGTGTCAGGTCGATATCTCCATAGCGCTCATGAAGGATGAGGCCGGCTTGCCCCAACCTTTTTAAAGCCCAGTCAACGCTCGGTTTCTTCACGCTCAAGGATTCGCTCAAGGCGGTGACGGTAGCTTTGTTACCTTGCTCCTTGAGCATGACTATGGCTTCCAGGTAATCTTCCAGGCTCGAGGTTGGTTTGACTGTACTCTTGTTTGTTTCCATGATTAATTCGTCCGTCTGGATTCGAGTTAGATATGTCTAACTTAGTGTACTCCTCCCCCCTTTACGATGTCAAGAGGTAGTTGCAGGACCGTTATGATAAATCACTTCTGGTAATGATGCAAGCCGGCAGTTAGTTTGACGGGTAATTGGACTTTCCGTTAAACTACGGATAAAGTTAGACATCTCTAATATTATCAGTGATAGATCAACTAGAAATTCAGTTTTTACTAAGAAAACGGCCTGACTCCTACCCTGCGCCACTCCGGACAGCCTACGAGACAGCCACCCATCTTTCCCAGGTTATCTCTCAGAATAACGCCCGGATAACCTAATTGATTTTGCAGATCCGCCAGGCTGTCGGCGGGCAGAATGATAATAATCTAAGCCAGATACTGAACTCGATGCAGTCCATGCAGCAGCTTATGCAAGTGTCCGGGATCACCATATCGGGGGTATCGGGGACGCGGGAAAGCGCATAAAGCGATCAGGCATGGGAACCACCGCCGGATTGGTAAAGAGGTAAACGAGCAAGACACATCCAGTTTTTTGAAAGATTCAACTCAGGTATCGGCTTTCAAGGACGGATCAAGGAGTGCGGGTTATGGCCACTACCCCGCAACCCGCACTCCCCTATGAAGAAGGTATTCTTTGTAGTATCAGTTTTCCCTGATCATGCCATTTTGCCGTTGTCCGCACATTCCACAAAGATAAATGGACGTTCTACCTTGGCTTTAACTGTGCAGTGAGGCAGTCCCGCCGGGATAAACACAATCGTGGACTGATTAAACGTGTGCTTTTCGAGCTTATCGCCAATACGGAATTCGACCTCAGCTCCAAGATCAAATCTATCCTCAAAATTATTGCCAAAGAACCCAAGTATTTTTCTGTAGGGATAACTATGCGGCTCTTCTTCTTTCAGAGGATTGTCAGTGTCGATAAAAGTTGAGGAGAAGGAAGGACCTCCCTTGACAATACTATCATCCAGATAAGTTGTATATCTGTAGTTCGCGTCCTTCTGCCCCGGCTTGGGCCCCTTGATTATGTAGTTGTCGTACCGTTTTTCGAAGGCGCCCTCCTGCTTTATGGTCCCGTCAAAGTCTTCTAACGCCCCAGTGGGACCAAACACCGTAAACAGGTGGAATACAGGTTTCTTCATCCTGGTCACTAACGGGCCGTGAACAAACCCCTTCGGAAGACAGATAATCGATGTCTCGGTTATCGTATGCCTGATAAATTCGTCTCCTAAAAAGAAGTCCATTTCCCAGCCCAGTTCGGTGGGATTATCGGGGTCCAGTCCATGAAAAAACAGTAATTCGTCATATTGATGCAGATGAGCGCCTTTGATGCTGGTGGAATACTCCGGGGCCATGAACATCGCGCTGAAAAAGTAGCTTCCTTTGAGGATGGTATCATCGACATAGGCGGTGATTCTCTTGTCGTAATCGCTGGTCCCTCCGGGTTTCGGGCCTCTTATGAATAACTGATCAAATTTTCCGGCCGCCATCGCTATGGTTCCTCCTTCATCTGTTGCTCCGTTCTTTTTGAACGGGTATCTTACCTGTTGACCGTATCGGTGATGTGCTTGAGGATGCCCTCGAAGCGTTTCTTG
>CAZQQL010000121.1:0-7732 GCA_964595455.1 uncultured Dehalococcoidaceae bacterium | reverse complement strand
CCGATCTCGGCGTCCTTGCCGTAGACGGCCGCCCAGAGGATGGTGCCGCAGTTATCGGCGAGGTAGATGGCCTGCTTGGCGGCGTTGATGTTGCCGGAGGCATCGATGACGGTATCGAAGCCGCGGCCGCCGGTCAGCTTCTTGCCGGCCTCGATGATGTCTTCCTCGAACGGGTTGACGGCGATATCCGCGCCAAGCCGGAGGGCCAGTTCGCGCTTTTCCTTGATCGGCTCGGAGACCATTGCCCTGGATGCGCCGGCTTTGAGGGCGACTTCCAGGCAGAGGAGGCCGATGGGGCCGCCGCCGCAGATGGCGATGCTGCCGCCGGTCCTGACCTTTGCCTGGTCGATGGCATGGACGGCCACCGAGACCGGTTCCAGCATGGCGGCTGTCTCGAAGTCCATGTCATCCGGAATCGCGTATACAGCGCTTTCAGGGTAGACGGCGTAGTCCGCGAATGAGCCGGAAGCCCCATCGCCGAGGTGGCAGTAGTGCTCCATGCCGTTCTGGCAGTAGTAGCAGGCCCCGCAGGAACTGCGGAAGTTCATGGCGACGCGCTGACCGACCTTGAACTGGGTGACGTTCTTGCCGACCTCGGTGATCGTACCGCAGGCCTCGTGGCCGATGATGCGGTCCTGTTTATAGACCTCCGGGGGCATCAGGCCGAAACGGCCTTCCAGGTTTTCCGGGTCCGTGCCGCACAGACCGCAGTAGGCTATCTTGACCTTGACGCGGTTCGGGCCGGTTTCCGGTTCCGGGACTTCATCATACGTGATGCTGTTCATACCGTGAATGACGGCTGCTTTCATACCTGTACTCCTTTTCCTGGTACCGGTTTACTGGTTTGGATACCACCCAGTACCAGTCTACGGCAAATCTTTGGCATTCTTCAATTTGGCCCTCTTTTTGCGGGGTTCGTACTGTTCCCAGTGAACGCGGCGCTCGTCATACTGGGTCCGCGGCTCTTTTTCTTCCGCTGAATAGCCGACATAGACGACCCCGAGAGGGACTACCTCTTCCGGAAGGTTCAGGACCTGCGAGACCGCTCTTACCGCGCTTTTCAGGGGGTAGACCCCTATCCAGACGGTACCCAGGTCCAGTCCGGCCGCGGTGATCAGGATGTTCTCGATAGCGGCGCTGCAGTCCTGGACCCAATAGAAACGGCTGGCGGAATTATTCGCAATCTTTTCATTGCCGCAAACGATTATCGCTGCGGGGGCGTTATAGTTGCCTGAATAGAGTGATGCTCGCAAACGGGCCATGATCTCCGCGTCGGTGACGACGACGAATTCCCATGGCTGGCTGTTGCAGGCGTTCGGGGCAGCCATGGCGACCTGAAGAAGTTGCGTCAATTTTTCCTTCTCGACGGGACGAGGAGTATAAGCGCGAATACTCCTTCGCTTGAGTATGCAGTCCAGAACCTGTCCCATGCTAAGGGTTGACGGCGCGTATCTCGATGACCATGCCGGCGGTAGCGGTCTTGATATATGCGAACCCGCCGGTTTCCAGGTTGGCGCTGGTCAGGACCTCCACATCTTTCAGTTTGGCGAGTTCCTTTTTCACGTTCTCCGCGAGGTAGGCGATGTGATGGACGCCTTCGCCGGACACATTTAGGAACTCCTGGAGGGCGGAAGGGCCGCCGGAGGGCTGGAGAAGCTCGATCTGATGATCGCCGACGTTTGCGTTGCTGATCTTGACGCTCCATTCGGCGGGCTTACCGTGGAGTTCCCCCTTGAATGGGATGTTGATCCATTTCTGGTTGCCCGGCATCCCGAAGGGCCCGATGCCGATAGACTCGAGGTAGGCGATGGTCTTATCGATGTCCCTGACGACGACGCCGGTGTGGTGGAAATTTTGAGGTTTGAAAGGGGTGCTGGACTTTTCCATAAGGTCTCCTTTCGAGTAAGAGAGGGAAGGGGTAAAAACAATCTTTCACAAGTGTATCCATGCATCACGGGGATTGTCAAACAAGGCAATAATTGAAGCCGGGCTGAAGGGACAGGTAGTATTTTCCTCCTATTCATCGGGACATTCATAGATTTACTTACCAGACTCTGTTATACTACCCATATCAATCATCAATCCGTATGTACCGGACCGGAGCTTATGGAAATACGGCTGGATTATCATTCGCTGACGCCTCTCTATCTGCAGATTGCCGACCAACTGAGAGAATTCATTGCATCCGGGCAGGTGAAGCCCGGAGAACGCCTGCCCGCCATCCGCCTGCTGTCACAGGAACTCAATGTCAATCCCAACACGGTGGCACGGGCCTACCTGGAGCTGGAGCAGGAACGGATAATCGTTTCGAGGCGCGGCGGCGGCACGACGGTGGCTCCCCGCGGCGGCGACGAGGGAATGAGGGCCGCCCGGCAGAAGCGACTCCTGGAGAACCTCAATGATGACATCGTCCGCATTTTGAGCCAGGGCTACAGCCCTGAGGAAGTCGAAGCCGCCTTTTATCTCAGCCTGGAACGCTGGCGGGAAGAGCGCCGCGCCCAGGCGGAAGAACTGGTCTCGGAAACGGATGAGAACGATAAGCGTCATATCATCCGCATCGTCGGCAGCCATGACCTGGCACTCAGCATACTGCTCGATCTGCTCCGCACCCGCAACGAGGACGTCCGGTTCGATGTTATCCACGCCGGAAGCCTGGGCGGGCTTATCGCCCTCCAGGAAGAACGGGCCGACCTGGCCGGCACCCACCTGCTGGATGAAGAGACGGGTGAATACAATTATCCCTACGTCCGCCGCATCCTGACGGGACGGAAGATGGCCATTGTGCATCTCGCCTACCGTATCCAGGGACTGATGTACGTGAAGAACAATCCGCGCAAGATCACCGGGCTGAAGGACCTGGCCCGTAACGACATCACTTTTGTGAATCGGCAGAAGGGCTCCGGCACCAGGGTCCTCCTCGACCTTCAATTGAAGAATGAGGGCATCAATCCCGCCGGCATCAAGGGGTATGATGTGGAGCTCGATACGCACCTGGCGGTAGCATCACACATATCCCACGGGAGCGCGGATGTCGGCCTCGGCATCGAAGCGGCGGCCATCAGCAACAATCTTGATTTTCTACCCCTGTTCCGGGAGAGATACGACCTCGTCATGCCGAGGGAAATCTATGAAAGCCCTCTGCTGAAAGACATGCTGGAAACGATCAGCAGCACGGAATTCAAGAAGATCGTCGACCGGGTCGGCGGCTATGATACTACCCAGACCGGTTCGACCACTTTCTACGAGTAAGTGTCACCTCCGTTTCACATCGAGTCCCGATGGCAGTCCGCTTTTTGTCGCCTGTTATCCGCATGGAATCTGCCGGAAAACAAAGGTAGTCCACAAAATTCGTCTAATTATGTAACGTTATCACGAGGTATCCGTTAACCACAGTGGAAGATCATTTGAAAACGGGGGGCGAGGCGCTTTCCGAACCTGAAATTGACCGGCTGGTGCAAAAGGCGTCGAAGGGGGATGCCGGGGCTTTCGGGCAGCTATACGACCACTACGTGGACCTGGTTTACCGGCACATCTACTACCGGGTCTACAGCACGCATGACGCCGAAGACCTGACACAGCAGGTCTTCATGAAAGCCTGGAAAGCGCTTGGAAAGTACAGGAAGAAATCCGCTTTCGGGGCGTGGCTGATGACCATCAGCCGGAACCTGCTCATCGACCACTACCGGTCCCGGAAGGACAGAGACTCGATCGATGAACAATTCGATATGGAAAGCGGAGATCCCGGACCGGAAGAACTGGCCGAAGTATCCGCCGACCGGCAACGATTGGCAATCGCCATAGGCCGGCTGCCGGATGAGCAGCGACAGGTCGTTATTATGAAATTCATCGATGGATATGAATATTCGGAAATCGCCGGAATGCTGGGAAAGAAAGAGGGCGCGATACGGGTCATCCAGCACCGCGCGCTGAAAAAGCTGCACCAACTCCTCGAAGAAGGAACGGAACAAGTTTGAAGAACATCGCCGACATACTGGCCTCCTGCCTGGAGGACATAAAGGCCGGGAAAGTCACGGCGGAAGAGTGCCTGGCACGGCATGAAGACCTCCGCGGCGAACTCGAGCCGTTGCTGCGGCTCGCGCTGAACGTGGGAGAACTGCCGCGGATCGCTCCTTCAGCATCCTTCAACGCAAGAGCTAAAGCCAGCCTGATGGAGGAAATCCGCAGGGAGCAGGCCGGGCAAGGCAGCAAGTCAATGGGGCTTTCCTGGCTGGCTGTCATGAGGAGCGGCTGGGTGCGGGTTACGGCCGTTGTGCTGGCGGTGGTCATCGTGTTGAGCGGAGTTGGAGCAGGGACCGTGTTTGCCGCTAATGACAGCTTGCCCGGCGAGACGCTGTATCCGGTCAAGATCGGCTGGGAAGAGGTCCGGGATTGGCTGGAGACTGACATTACCATGAGCGCGGTACTGCAAATGGAGTTTGCCGGCCGGCGTCTTGATGAAATTGACCGCTTATTCGGGACAGACCCTGAACGGATTTCGCTGGCTATCTCAAGGTATAAAGATAACCTCAGGAAAGCAGTTCGCCGGGGGAATCTGGTAACGCTGATGTCTGTAGCGGAGGGAATGACCAATCATATGGACCGTATCGACAGCATGGAGGATATTGCTGAAGATACGGAGCCCATCGGACAGGTCAGAGAAACCGCGATAAAATTCCAGATCATGGCGTTGCAGCCCATAGCCATATTTGATGTCGCGGCCGCCGCTAACCTGACGATTGTTGCCATGGAGCAGCGGATGCAGCGTGCGGAGGCGTCGTTCGCCGGAGGAAAGGGAAACCACGGCGAACAGGCGCTCCACCAGTTCCTGCAGATCTCATTGTTGTGCGATGATATTACGGCGGCTGCCGGAGAAGATGCTGAACTGAATGCGCTGCTGGAAACAGCGTCCAAAAAGCTGCAGGGGCAATTCGACAGCATAAAAGGGAATGTGCCCGTGCAACTGGCGGAGCAGGTGGAAAACGCCTTCCAGCACATGCGTAGAAACCAGCACGGGCGTCCTGATACTTCCGGGATGGAGAAACAGGAACATAGCAACGGCAACAGCCAACTGGAACAGAACGGGGAGCATGGCGGTCAGGGTGGTTACGGACAGGATGGAAACGGGCAACATCAGGGCGGGCAACCCACCGAGACCCAGACGTCAACCGCAGTACCGACGCAGACACCTGGGGCATCCTCCGGGCAGACAACACCCGGAGTGCCGAACGGCGGAACAACAGGAACTTCCGGAGCGGGACCCGGCGGTCCTTCCCAGGGACAGCAAAACCCTTCCCAGGGTGATGGTGTACCGAATGGGAGCAATGGCGGGAACCAAAGCTCCGGCCACAACGGCGATGCCGGGCATCACTAATGACGGTGTAACGGAAAACGGGATGTCCCGTTAATCATCGTGGAACCCCTGAGGAAAGGAGGTGAAACGATGAAAAAGACAACCCGCAGAATCCTTATCGCACTCACGCTTACCGTCATCCTGGTACTTTCCATCACCGGCGCCGTCCTGGCGGCCGGACCTCACAACGGTGGAGGCGGCGGCAACGGCGCCTGCGTCAACGATGGTGTCTGTCCGAATGAGGGTACCTGTCCGAATGAAGGCGTCTGTCCGAACGATTGTGATGGTGACCGCTCACAGACCCGGGCCCAGGCGCAGACCTGCAACGGTACCGCCCACCAGTTCCGGCATGGCAACTCCCTGAATGAGGAAGGGACAGACAGCACGTATCAGTATGCTCGCATGTGGCGGCACATGTTCGGCGTGGAAGTAGAAGGTTAATGACCATCAACCCACACGTACCAAAATAACATCAAGAGGTTTTATGAAAAAACTCGCTGGAATCATAATCATAGTTGTCGTATTGACGATGACTATTGCCGCTCCTGCATTTGCCGGCGGCGACCAGGTCCGCGGTGAAAACGGACAGGGTTCAGTTAACCAGGTGCAGGTCCAGGACCCACCTCCCTTCCAACCCTAGCAACAGAACCTTGAGCCAGCAAAGGGCAGTTCTTCTGAACTGCCCTTTTATTTGTCCGCCGGTCCAATACCTGTTAGAATAACCCAAAACTCTACCTGGCGCTCTTACGGGAGGCATCATGGCAATACGGAACTTTTACCGGGAAAAATGTACGGGCTGCGGGACCTGTGTCGCCTGCTGCCCGATGGACGTCCTGCGCATCGATGAGACGGACGGCAAGGCCGTGGTCAAGTACCCGGAGGACTGCATCGCCTGCTGGGGCTGTGAGTCCTTCTGCCCGGCCGACGTCTTCGATGTTGCGCCGGAACGCGGCCGCGGCGAAATGGCGGCGCCGTATTAGGTCGTTCCTGCAAGCGGACATGAGAGGGAAGGTAAGATGAAAAAACCGGAAGACCTCGGAACAGTGATTACCACGGACGTCCTTGTCCTGGGCGCCGGCGGCGCCGGCATGTGCGCCGCTCTCAAGGCCGCGGAACAAGGGCAGGAAGTCCTCGTGCTCGATAAGGGCGGCGTAGGCTGGTGCGGACAGGTGCCCATCGGCGGCGGCATCCTGGCCTATGTGTACCCGGACTATGCGGATACGTGGGCGGAAAAGGTCATACGGCAGAGTTACTTTTTCTGCAATCAGGACTGGACGTACGCTTTCGGAAGGGGCATGCACACGCTGACCGCGGACCTCGCGGCCATGGGCGTGACCTTCCACAAGAAGGACGGTGAGATAGAAGTCCTGAACTGGGGACCGCACATCCATGTCACGCTGTTTGATGCTCCCAAGTCTCTCGCGGCCCTGAGGAAGACCGCGAAACGCCGCGGCGTACGCACGATGGACAAGATCAACATCGTCGATCTGCTGACGAGGGACGGCCGGGTGGTCGGAGCGGCGGGCCTGGGCCTGGTGGACGGGAAAGTCTACCTCTTCAACGCGAAATCGGTCGTCAACTGCCTCGGCAACTGCGGCTACATGCACGAGAAGACCTATGCTTCCTGTCTCGGCGACGGGGCCGCCGCAGGGTACCGCGCCGGAGCGCAGCTCGTCAATGCCGAGTTCAGCAGTAGTTACGTATGGGGCACTAAAGTGCTCGGCAAGGAGCTGTTCGGCATCCATTTTTACCTCTACCTGGAGAACACCCGCGGCGAGCAGTTGATGAAGAAGTACTACCCGGAACTCATCGAGCATGTCCAGCCGGTCTACACGTTCGATGCGCGGGTCATCGACGCGATGCAGCGGGAATGCGCCGCCGGTCTCGGCCCTGTCTACCTCAATCTCCAGGGGCTCAGCGAGGCGGAAATTGCCTCCCTGGCGGAGGACCAGGTGGACGACCTTTCCCACCTCATGGCCAACGATAACATGAAGCTGCTCCGGGAGAAAGCCGGCATCGAGCCGACGAAAGAGCGCATCGAGATGATGCCCAAGCTGCTCTATTCCGGCGGCGGTATGCGCACGGACACGCAGGGACGCACCAGCGTCGAGGGGCTCTGGGCGGCCGGGGCGGCATCCAGCAACTCGTGGTCCGGCGGTGGAGGCGGGCAGGGAGGCCTCGGGGTGGCGTCCGCGGCATTTACCGGCTTCGTGGCCGGGCAGCATGCCGGAGCGGCTGCAGCATCCGCTCAACTGCAGTCCATCGACGCTGTCGAAGCTGAGAGGGTAATGTCCCGCATCCTGGCGCCGATGAAGCGGCAAAGCAGTCTCGACCCATCGGCGGCAACGTACCGCGTACACGATGCCGTCGTCCCGATGAAGT
>CAZQQL010000120.1:0-7987 GCA_964595455.1 uncultured Dehalococcoidaceae bacterium | reverse complement strand
TACACCCTATCCTACACTCTTTCCCTACACGACGCTCTTCCGATCTTTGGTCTGTTCTCCTTTACTGGATTCTGTTTGGATTGCCTCCGCGGCTGACGTCATGTCCACCGGGCCGAAACCTGCTAGTACCATTAGCGCCGCCAGTAGCGGCGTTAACAGCATCCAAAAATTTTTCTTTGTCATGACCCCTCATCCCCTCCATAAGATTACGGATTCAGACGCCCCTGACCGGACTGAAAAAGAGCGCGCTTCACCCGTCTATCCCAGTCTGAGTTCAATGAGGCTGTCGAGGAAATACGTAATCCTACACATTTTCCCCGGGACAAACGAAAAAGCCTCTCAAGTACAGAGAGGCTTTTATCTGCAGTTGAGGTTGGGTTAGTGGCTCCAGCCCAGTTCCCTGCCACCCATGAGGTGCATATGCAGGTGCCATACGACCTGGCCGGCATCCGGGCCGCTGTTGATGCAAAGACGATAGCCTGATTCTGCGATGCCTTTTTGCCGCGCCACTAGATTAGCGGCTGCCACCATTTTCCCGACGATGCCGATCTGGCTTTCGTCCATATCAGCCAGGGAAACGATATGCTCCCTCGGGATGATGAGCAGGTGTACCGGTGTGGCCGGATTGATGTCCGGGAACACCAGGACGGACTCGTCCTGGTAGACGATATCTGAGGGTATCTCACCTCGTACGATTTTGCAGAAGATGCAATCTTTGGGACCGGTTTCAGGCGTCATGGCGTTCCTCTCAAGGAAATCATTTGGGCATCGGGATAACGGGTGCCCCGATGCCCCGGCATAACAAAGTTTACTAACTCAATCTACAGGTCGATGAACGTCGTAGGGGCGGTCATGTCCTGCATGCTCCAACTGGTCGCTTTACCCTTGAGTCGACATACGCCCATATTCGCATAGGCCGCGTCGTTCGGATACATCGGTTTCAGGAAATCGCGGTTGGTAACGATTTCTTTCTTTAGTGCCAGGTCTTCCACCACTTCTATCTTGCCGCGTACCCTGACCTGCGTCCCGTTGGCATAGTACAATACTTCCACTTCAGGATTCCGGGCCAGTTGTTTGAACACGTCTTTCCCTTTGCTCGTATAAAAGACAAGACCGCTTTCATCGGCGCGGTAGGTATCCATGCCGCGCACTCGGGCGGCGCCGCCATCGGAAGTCGCGAGAAAACCGATGTGGCATTTGTTGATGAATTCCAGCATCTCTGAGCCGTTCATAATCCCTCCCGATTCAACGATAGAATCCATTCATGGCTCGAATGAATGGTTGATAAAAATTGTAACGTTATCGGGAGAAACCGTCAATAGCTTATGATAAATTCATTATCACGGCATCGGCAACCTGTGATGTGCCGACAGCAGAAGGATCATCGCGGGTCGGTTTCATATCGTAGGTCACAGCCTTGCCCTCTGTGATGACGGCGGCGATGGCCTTTTCCAGGCGGTCGGCGGCATTCGTCTCTCCCAGGTGCCGCAGCATGAGCACGCCGGAAAGCATCATCGCCATGGGATTGACCCTGTTCAGGCCGGTGTACTTGGGAGCGCTGCCGTGCGTCGGCTCGAAGAGTGCGGCATCCAGCCCAATGTTCGCCCCTGGCGCCAGTCCCAGCCCCCCGACCAGCCCGGCACAGAGGTCCGATATGATATCGCCGTAAAGGTTGGGCGCGACGATGACATCGTATTCCTGCGGGCGCCGCACAAGCTGCATGCAGAGATTATCGATGAGCGCTTCCCCGAACTCGATGCCCGGATAGTCCTTCGCCACTTCCCTCGCCACGGACAGGAAAAGCCCGTCCGAGTATTTCATGATATTGGCTTTCTGCGTGACGGTGACTTTCTTCCGGTCGTACTTCCGGGCATACTCGAACGCATATTTCACGATGCGCCGCGTGCCGGACTCGGTGATCATCTTGATGCTGATGCCGGAGTCCTGCTTGATAACGTCGCCCTTTTTGCCGTTGATGTAGGAAATCAGATCGACAGCTTCCTGCGTCCCTTTCTCGAACTCAACGCCGGCGTAAAGGTCCTCCGTGTTCTCCCGGACGATGACGATGTCCACATCGTTGAACGGCGTGGGCGCGCCCGGATAGGTCTTGCAGGGGCGCACGCAGGCATACAGGTCGAGGGCTTTCCTCAGGGCTACGTTCACGCTCCGGAACCCGGTCCCGATGGGCGTCGTCACCGGTCCCTTAATGGCCACCTTGTTCCTGCGGATGGAATCCAGCACCTTGTCCGGCAGGGGAGTGCCGTATTTTTCGATGACGCCCGCGCCGGCCTCGCCCAGCTCCCAGTCGAACTCCACGCCCGTCGCTTCGAGGACGCGCTTCGTCGCTTCGGCTATCTCCGGCCCCACGCCGTCGCCGGGTATGAACGTTACTTTATATGCCATTTCAATTGCTCCTTGGTTTTGATAAGAAGCGTTCCATTGCTTCTTGAAAGAGAACCCCTCACCTTAATCCTCTCCCACAAGGGGAGAGGAGACGTGAAAGGGAAGCCGCTAAGAGCGGTTCGTTTTTCACGATTATGACCCGCACTATCATCCCTTCTCCCTTGATGGGAGAAGGTTAGGATGAGGGTGCAACCTTGCCTACCTCATCTAGTATGCTTGTCAGCACGAAGTCAGTATTTTTCAAGACATCGTTGTTCCAGAATCTGATTACCTTGAAACCGTGTCCTTCAAGCCAAGTGGTTCTCTCCCTATCATGGCTGATCCCGGACGGTTCATTATGCTGACCGCCATCAATTTCTACGATAATTTTACTCTCGTAGGCTACAAAATCTACGATGTAGTTCCCGATTCTCTGCTGGCGACGGAACTTGATTCCTTTCAATCGACGGTTCCTGAGATGATACCAAAGCCTGTTTTCTGCATCAGTCTGGTTTCTGCGCAACATTCTGACTAGAGAAAGAGGCAGTTTTTCTATCATGTAAATCTCACTTCAAAGACGAACGACTACACCTTGATGTCCCCGTACTTCTCGATATACTTGATGATCCCGCCCTCGTCCAGTATCTTCCGCATCGTCTCCGGTATCTTCCCGAAGGTCAGCACCGCACCATTGGTGACATCTTTTAATGTCCCGGCGGCCAGGTCAACTTCCAGGTCGTCACCGTCATTGATCTTGTCCGTATCGCAGATCAGCACCGGCAGCCCCAGGTTGATGGCGTTGCGGTAAAATATCCGTGCCACGCTTTTCGCCAGGATGGCGCTGACGCCGGCCATCTTGATGACGAGCGGTGCATGCTCCCGGCTGGACCCCAGCCCGAAGTTGTTGCTTCCCACTACAAAATCGCCCTGCTGTACCTTCTTGGCGAAGTTCACGTCCGCATCCTCCAGCACGTGCTTGGCAAGTTCCGGCAGATTGCTCCTCAGATGCGCGTAACGGCCCGGTATGATGTGGTCCGTGGAAATGCTGTTCCCGAACTTGTGAGCCTTTCCCTTGAGCATTACAGCACCTCCCTTGGATCGGTTATGGTCCCGGTCAGCGCGGACGCCGCCGCGGACTCCGGGCTGGCCAGATAGATGAACGACTTCGGGTTGCCCATGCGGCCCTCGAAGTTCCGGTTGGCGGTAGAGAGACAGGATTCCCCATCGCCGAGCGCCCCCTGGTGCAGGCCCAGGCACGGCCCGCAGCCGGGCGGCAGTATCATGGCGCCCGCCTCCACGAACGTGGAAATATATCCGGCCTCGATGCTCTCCAGCAGCACCTGCGGAGAAGCCGGCGCGATGATGAGCCGCAGCCCGTCCGCCTTCTTTTTCCCTTTAAGGATCGCCGCGGCCATCGCCATATCTTCCAGGCGGCCGTTCGTGCACGTGCCGATGACCACCTGTTGTATCTTCGTGCCCTTCAGGTCCTTCGCCAGCGCGGTGTTGTCCACCGTGTGCGGCTTGGAGATTGTCGGTTCCAGCTTTGCGCCGTCGATGGTGACGACCGATTCATACTCGGCATCGGGGTCTGCGGCGATGGGCCGGTAGTCGGCTCCACGCCCGGTGGCTTCGAGGTACTGCTTCGTCGTTTCATCCGCGGCGAAGAGCCCCACCTTGGCGCCTGCCTCCACTGCCATGTTGGCGATGGTGAACCGCCCGGACTGGCTCATGTTCCTGATGGCTTCACCGTGGAATTCCAGTGACTTGTAGGTCGCCCCGTCCGCCCCGATTTTCCCGATGAGGTGCAGGATGAGGTCCTTGGCGCTGACGCCCTTCGGGAACCTGCCGGTGACCTCCACTTTAATGGTCTCCGGCACGCGGAACCAGTTCTTGCCCAGTCCCATCGCGACCGCTACGTCCGACGAGCCCATCCCGGTGGCAAACGCCCCGACGCCGCCTGCCGTCACCGTGTGCGAGTCCGCCCCGACGATGACGTCGCCGGGCCGCGCGTAAGCTTCCGCCACGCGCTGGTGGCAGACGCCTTCACCGGCGTCGGACATGACGCAGCCGCTCTCGGCGGCAAAGCTGCGGAGCGTGATGTGGTCGTTGGAAAGGTTGGCGTTCGGGCTCGGCGCCGCGTGGTCCACGAACAGCACCGTCCTGGCCGGGTTGGCCAGCTTTTTCATGCTGCTGCCCTGGAACGTCCGCACCGTCAGCGGCCCGGTGGTGTCCTGCACGAACGCCAGGTCCACGTGCGCGATGACGATGTCCCCGGCCCGCGCATCGGAGCCGGATTTTTCACCTAAAATCTTTTCTGCTATCGTTTTTCCCATACATAAACCTCGGTACCATTATAACGGGAGACGGTCGGCGCTGTCATGCTCTTAGCTAGTTATCATCCCGAATCCGCCTCCGGCGGATGTGGCGATCGAAGTCCATCCGGGTGGGACCAGCGTCCCTGCCGGTCCGTTAAAAGCAGTTGCTGATGCCGCCGTTATTGACACGATGTCGGAATCGATGGAAAATGAAGTTTCAGAACATAGTATTGCGTATTACAAGGAATTTATGAAGAAGAAGGAATATCAAAAACAATCTGCGCTCGAAGCACTTGAGAGGATACAGAAAGCTTTCAGACGTTCTAGCCTTAGCGAAGAAGAATTACAGGAAGCGGGAAAGAAGTTGAGGCGGGACATCGCGCGGGAACGATATAGAGCCGGGAATTGAACAATAGACCGAACCCAAATATTATTCTCGATTATCTCTGGCAGCCCCCGGATCATGGGACATTCCGGGCTTACCATCCTGACCCCAGCTCAGTTCCTGGCGGTACTGGAAGGCGAAGATTAAGAATCCACCACGATGGCCATGCAAAAACAAAGCCTTCCCGCAACCCGGCCTGGACCACGTAACTTTTACTTTTTGACTTGTACCTTTGACTTTTGACCTTTGCCCTTTGACTTCCCGCTACATCGGAATATTCCCGTGCTTCTTCCATGGCCGCGTTTCCTGCTTCGTCTTGAGCGCTTCCAGCGCGGTGATGACCTTTGCGCGTGTCTGGCTTGGCTCCACCACGGCATTGATGTAGCCCATGCTCGCCGCTACGTAGGGATTGTAGAGCAGTTCCTGGTACTCGCCGACCTTCTGCTCTTTCATGGCCTTCGGGTCTTCGGCGGACTTGATCTCCTTGCTGAAGATAATGTCCGTGGCGGCTTCCGCGCCCATGACCGCTATTTCAGCTTGCGGCCAGGCCATGGTGTAGTCCGCGCCCAGTCCCTGGCTGCACATGGCGATGTATGCCCCGCCGTAAGCCTTGCGCGTGATGAGCGTGACCTTGGGTACCGTGGCTTCCGCGTAGCACCAGAGCAGCTTGGCCCCGTGCCGGATGATGCCGCCCCATTCCTGGTGGCTGCCCGGCATGAACCCCGGCACGTCCACCAGCGTCAACAGGGGGATGTTGAAGGCATCGCAGAAGCGGATGAAACGCGTCGCCTTGTCCGAAGCATTGATGTCCAGGCACCCGGCGTAGAACTTGGGCTGGTTGGCGATGATGCCGATCGTTTCCCCGTTCATCCGCGCGAAGGCCGTCACCAGGTTCGGCGCCCACTGCCGGGAAGGCTCCATGAACTCCCCGTCATCCACGATGGCCTTGATGACCTCTTTCATGTCGTAGCCCTTGTTGGCGTTGTCCGGCAGGACGCTGTTGAGGGATTCCTCGGCGCGGTTCGGCCGGTCTTTCGGCTGTACCTTCGGGGCTTTCTCAGTGTTGTTGGAAGGCAGGTAGGAGAGGAGTCTCTTGATCTCCTCGATGGCTTCCTGGTCGCTGTTGCAGGCGAACTGCGTCACGCCGCTCTTGGTCATGTGGGTGACCGCTCCGCCCAGCGATTCGTTATCGATCTCCTCGCCGATGGAGGTCTTGACCACCGCCGGCCCGGTGATGAACATGTAGCTGGTCTTCTTGACCATGAAGATGAAGTCCGTCATCGCCGGGGAATAGACCGCGCCGCCCGCGGACGGCCCCATGATGGCGGAAATCTGCGGGATAACGCCGGAAGCGCATGAGTTCCGGTAGAAGATGTTGCTGTAACCGTCCAGGGAGTTGATGCCTTCCTGGATGCGGGCGCCGCCGCTGTCGATGAACCCCACCATCGGCGCTTTGATCTTCATCGCCAGGTCCATGATCTTGCAGATCTTCTTCGCGTGCATTTCCCCGAGCGTCCCGGCCCGCGCCGTGAAGTCCTGGGCGAAGGCGCAGACGGTGCGGCCGTTGACCTTGCCGAAGCCGGTCACTACGCCGTCAGCCTGGATGACCGTCTTGTCCATCCCGAAGTTGATGGCCCGGTGCTTGACATGCAGGTCGATTTCCTCGAAAGTTCCCTTGTCGAAGAAGAGGTCGAGCCGTTCCCGGGCGGCCAGTTTACCGGACTCGTGCTGTTTCTCAATGGCCTTCTGCCCGCCGCCGGCTTTAAGTTCGGTTTCAATGGTAGTAAGTTTCTGTATTTTCTCGTTCAAGACGCAGTACCTCACCTGTAAAAATGAAATTAAGTCCATCTTATCATACGGGATTACGGACTGACAAATACGAACTGCGGTTCGTATATCAGTCCAGATTACGCAGCCGGGGAGAGAACAGCATCGACGCTATGGAGATGAAGAGGAACGTCGCGGCCAGGCCTCCGATGGCCCATTGGATGCCCAGGTATTCAGCCATGATTCCGGCAAAGAATACACCCAGGCTGGAAAAACCTATCTCCATCATGAAGAAGCTCATCACCCGGCCCCGGTATTCCGGTTCGGTATAGTGCTGTACCAGCGTATTACCGGCGGTCCGGTAGCCGGTCTGACCGAGCCCGACGAACACCACCGCTGCCAGTGATACCCACCACCAGACCGAGAAGCCGAATATTATCAGGCCGACAGCCATCACACCGCCCGCGGCCAGCATGATGAAACCGCGCCGCTTGTTCGGTGCGGAGGCAAGCACCAGGGAACCAACGATGGCCCCTCCGCCGGACACGCTCATGAGGATGCCCATGCCTACTTCGCCAACATCGAGGATATCCTCCGTTATCATGGGCATAAGCTGGATGAAAGGCATGCTGCAGACCATGCCGAACAGGGTAAAAGCAAGGACATAAAACGTCATACGATGGTCCTTGATGTACTTGATGCCGTCGATGATGTCCCGCACAGCGCTCTGTCCAGATCTGATGATTCCTGTCGTCCTGGGTAGAAATGCCATGGCCACGGCGGCCAGACCATACATGCCGGACGATATGAAGTAAACGACATGAAAATCGAACGCGGCTATCAGGAAGCCCGTCGCGGCCGGGGCCAGGATGCGGAATGCGTTCATGCCCATCATGTTAAGTGATATGGCGTTCATGAGCTGGCTCGGTTTGACGATGTCGGAAATAATGGATTGACGGGCCGGCATCATGATGCCCATGATCCCGCCCTGCAGGGCGGAAGTGATGATGAGTATCCACCAGGAGCCGGGGACATCGGCGCTCAGTATACCGAACACGAGCGTCAGCGCCACGGCCAGGGAAACAACCGCTGACCCCAGCATGCTGAGTAAAAGGATGCTCCGTTTGCTGACGCGGTC
>CAZQQL010000119.1:0-8185 GCA_964595455.1 uncultured Dehalococcoidaceae bacterium | reverse complement strand
GGGTAAGAGATATTGAACTCGTTTTTAATCTCTTCTGCTGTCTTTCTCGTATTTATTATAACATATCCGCCCTTTTTCAGACCGGATGTTACGTTGACCTTGTCGAGGAGGCTTGGGTCCAGTACCACGACCACGTCCGGTTCGGTGATATCCACCCGGATGCGTACCGGGGCGGAGGTATCGACACGGTTAAACGCCTGGACAGGCGCGCCGCGGCGTTCCGGCCCGAAGCTCGGGAAAGCCTGTGCGAATTTACCTTCGCTGATGGCGGCTTGCGCCAGCATCTCGGTGGACGTTACCGCTCCCTGGCCGCCGCGACCGTGCCATCTGATTTCCATGAGGCTCTTTTCATTCGACATCTTCGGCTCCATAAGTTAATTGAACTAAAAACGCCCCTGGAGCGAATTGAACGCTCGCACCCGGCTCCGGAGGCCGGTGCTCTATCCGCTGAGCTACAGGGGCATATAAAACAATTTTACTATAGAAACGCAGGATTACGCAAGCTGGTATAAGTGCTTACGCGTAGCGGATGATGAGCAGCAGGTTGCAGAGACCGACAACGATTATCATAGGCGGTAATGCGTATTTCAGGAACCGGCCCCAACTGATGGGATAACCTTCCTTGGCCGCCACTGCGGTTCCGACGACATTGGCGGAAGCCCCGATAGGCGTGGCATTGCCGCCGATGTCCGTACCAAGCGCCAGCGTCCAGGCAAGCGTCGGTAATGCGAGGCCGGCGCTGGCGTGAGCCAGTTCCTTGATGACCGGTACCATGGTGGCTGCAAAGGGGATGTTGTCCACGACGGCGGAGGCGAAGGCCGATATCCAGAGTATCATCGGAATAGCGACGGTAGTCTGGCCGCCGGAAACATCACCTATGGCAACTGCGATCATTTCCAGCACTCCGGTAACTTCTAAGCCACCGACAGTAATAAAAAGACCGAGGAAGAACAGCAAGGTCTGCCAGTTAACGGCCTTGAAGATGGTCTGGCTATGTTTAAAGTCTGCAATCAGGGTGATGACGGCCGCGATAATGCCGATAAGTGCGACCGACAGGCCCGTCTCGGCGTGGGTAACGATAAGAATGACGATAAAGATGAAAATACCGGTATCCACGTAGAAGAGTTTGCGGTCAGTGATAGCGCTGCTGGGCAGAGGGCAGGCTTTCATCGTTTCTTCAGGAGAAACGCCTTGCTTGAGTGATTTTCGGAATATGAGCCAGAAATACAGCAGCGTCACAGCCATGCAGATCCAAGCGATGACGCCGGTATTCAGGAGGAAATCGAAGAAATTGAAACCGAGGGCGGTACCGATGATGATATTGGGGGGATCACCGCTCATGGTGGCGGCGCCGCCGACATTAGCGGAGAATATTTCCGCGACGATGACGGGAACAGGATCAAATTTGAGCAGGCGAGCCAGTTCGATGGTCACGATGGCAAGGAAGAGGAGAACGGTGATGCTGTCTATGAACATGGAGAGGAACGCGGAGATCAACATGAAAGCCAGCAGCAGCGGGATGACCCGGCAACCGACCAGCCGGGCGGCGTAGAGACAAATCCAGCGGAAGAACCCTACCCGTTCCATGCCTCCTACCATGACCATCATGCCTCCAATGAAGATGATGGTCTGCCAGTTGACACCGAAGGACTCTGCATGCATTTCCCCGGGTACCCAGAAATGGTAATCGCCGAGTTGCACGAGATTAAGGACGCGCAGGACATCATCCGGGCTACGCATTACCCCGAGGAACACGATGGTTATCATCAAAAAAGCGCCGGCGAGCGCGGGATAGTGACGAGGAAGCTTTTCAGAGATGATGACGGCAAACATAATGCCGAAGATGATTATGGCGAGTATCTGACTCAGGTCCATTAGCTAAACGCCGCTCACTTGAAGACAAACTTGTACCATTGTAACAGTTCCATAAAGTTCCTCGCAATGTTGACAGCCGGGCTTGAAGCTATTTACAGTAGTAATAGCGCTCCAGCGAGGTCTGAAGAATGGTCTGGTTAAAACTCGCCGTCTGTATTATCGTCATCCTGTTTGCCGGCCAGAGAGTGGCCAAGCTCGGAGACATCATTGCGGAAAAGACCGGCGCCGGCCGGGTCTGGATGGGGGTCATCGCCATTGCGCTCATCACTTCTCTGCCGGAGCTATTCGCCGGCATCAGCGCGGTCACCATCGTCAAGGAACCGGACCTGACCATCGGCAATCTCTTTGGCGCCAACGCCTTCAACCTCCTCAACCTGGCACTGCTGGACATTTTCCACCGGCACGGGTCCATCTTCACTTTCGCCAGCGTTTCCCACCGGGTGACGGCGTGGTACAGCCTGCTTCTGCTGGCCGTAGCTGCGGCGGGGATATTTTTCAGCGCTTATTTCTTTACCGGAGCGTTGGGATGGATTGGCTGGTACACTCCTATCCTGATAGTGCTTTATATGCTCTCCGTCAGACAGGTTTTCAATTACGAAAAAAAACATGAGAAACCTGAGGAAACCGTGCTCATCTATGAAGATGTGACGTCGCTCAGGAAAACCGTCTTCCACTTCGTCATCGCGTCAATATTCATTGTCGGAGCCGGCATATGGCTGGCGATGATCGGAGACGAGATCGCCGTTACGACGGGCTGGGGCAAGAACTTCGTCGGCAGTCTATTCCTCGCTTTTACCACCACGTTGCCGGAGATCACCGTTTCTTTCACCGCCCTGCGCATCGGCGCGGTGGACCTCGCCATCGCCAACATGATCGGCAGCAACATGTTCAATCTTTCCATCATCCCGCTCATCGATCTGTTCTATACGGAAGGGCCGGTCATGGCCAACGTCTCGGAGACCAACCTTATCATCGCCGGTGCGGTCACCATCATGACGCTGCTGTTCATCTTCGGATTGAGGAAAAAGCTGCGCCGTGTAATGAGGCTGACCTGGGTTAGTTTCGGAGCCATCGTCCTGTTCCTTATGAGCGCGTACTTTACATTTTCGCTGGCATAATCTGTTATACTGGTACATAGGCGGGTCAAAAACCACGGAAACGGAGCTGGTCGATCCCAGGATATGAAAGCAGTTATACTCGTTGGCGGCCCCGGCACCCGGCTTCAACCCTTAACAGATAACCTGCCCAAATCCATGGTCCCCGTACTGACCGTCCCCGTCATGGAGCATACGCTCGCCTATCTGCGGCGGTTCGGGATCGAGGATATCATCCTGACTCTGAACTATCTCCCGGACGCTATCAGGAACGTCCTTGGGGATGGCAGCCGCTGCGGCGTCCATCTGACGTATTGCATGGAAGAAGAACCCCTCGGCACAGCGGGAGCAATCAAGAACACCATCGAATTCCTGGACAACAATCCCCTAATCGTCCTCAACGGTGATATCTTTACCGATCTCAACATCAACAGCATGTACACGTTTCACCGGGAACGCGGCGCCAAAGCGACCATCTCTCTCCACCATGTTGAAGACCCGAGCGCCTTCGGGGTGGTGGATATGGATAATACTAACAGAGTCAAGGCGTTCATAGAAAAACCAAAGAAGGAAGAAGCACCGTCAAAATGGATCAACGCCGGCACCTACATCCTGGAGCCGGAAGTGCTCGATTATGTGCCGGCCGGGCAGCACTACATGTTTGAACGCGGCCTGTATCCCGACCTGCTGCAGAAAGGCGAGCCGGTCTATGGTTACCAGCATCAGGGATACTGGCTGGACATGGGAACGCCGGGCAAGTATTATACACTTAACATGGACCTGCTCGAAAGCCGATACCATTCGCCGGCGACAGACAATCTGGCCGGAGACGGCGCGCACTGCCATCCCGAGGCCGTTATCGATGCTACCGCCAATCTCTTCGGGCCGGCCGTTATCGACCGGGGCGCTCAAATCGGTAAAAAAGTCACGATCAACGGCCCTACCGTCATCGGATCGGGCTGCAGGATCGAAGAAGGGGCTACCATTGATGCCAGCATTCTCTGGGAAAACATAACCGTAGCGGCGCGAGCGCATGTGGACCGGTGTATCATCAGTCATAACGCGATCGTGGATGAAAATACGGAAGTCAGGTTAAAGGTCATTTCTCCTGACAGCACAAAGAACCTGGAAATATAAAGTATCGTAGTTCGAGGAGTATCATGGCGGACACAACATCAGCCAAAGAACAGACCGAAAAGGCGCCGAAGGAATTTACGTTCGTCTGCCAGCGGTGCGGGAAAACATGGAGCATCACTGCCATGAGGCGAGTCACACGGTTCCGCCCCTTCCTCGTCGTCTGTCCAGATTGTGAGAAAGAACTGCGCCAGTGAAAACAACGATTTACAGGTGAACCATGGCCGAAGAACTCGGGAAAATCGAGAAGCCGCTCGCAGAGACCTTTAAACAGGGAAGAAAGCTCTTCTTCGTTCCGTTACTGGCCGGAGGTGAATCGCTCCCGGATGATTACCGGCAAAAACTGGAAAAGTACTGGAAACAGGTAGCGGAGCAGGTACGGGACCTCTCCCTGAAGCTCGGCAACGTAACCCGAATCTACCATGAACTCATCGGGGATGCGGGTGAAGATGGACTGAAACTGGTCCGGGAAATGAATGCTCCAGGTTTCCCGGTGATCGAATCCTGTCAGAAATCAGGGGCAGTGTTGGAGGCGATCGAAGATGCGGATACCCTGAGCGAATTCATGGATTGGAGCCGATGTCTTTATGTGGGACTGCAGAACCCCCGCGTCCTGGAACAGGTTTACAAGGCTTATGCGGAGGCCTCGAAAAAGCGGACGGAGGCGATCGCACGAAAGCTGGACGAATCGCTGAAAACCGATGAGATCGGGATTCTCATCATGAGTGAAAATCACCACGTACAATTCCCGAAGGATATACAGGTGTTTTACGTGGCTCCTCCAGCGCTCGATGAGATAAAACGATGGATACGGGACCAGGAATCAGCCGCCGCCCGGGATTCTGAGGAAAACAACGGCTGATCCCTGACCCATGCATAATCTCAAGCTTCAACGGCCACTCTCCCCGCCGCTACCCTGATATTCCCCACGGCTTCCACCGGTACGTAAACAATGTCTTTACCCACCATGAACGGAAGAGCATTGGCTGGAGAGACCGCTTCTTTGATAACCCTCGTCAGCGTGATACCCGCCGTGATCCCCAGGCGGAGCAAGGTACGGTGCAGTGCAGCCGGCCCGACAATGGCTGTTATCATGCCTTCCTCTCCCTCAGGCAAAGCATCGAGTGATTTTCGTTTTCCGGAGTTTTCGCTGTCCATCTGCATTTCTCCTTTCAGCAGCGTTCTCTATTTATAGTAACGATGAATTATTACGAAAAGATGTCCCTTCGCAGAACATAATTTCAACAAAATGCCGCAGAAGGTTCTACTGAATCTTGGTTGTTTCATTTCTTTCCCTTTGTTATAATCCGGCTAACTACTTTTGTATTGGAGTTAGTATGTCGGATGATACTTTCAAGGCTATCCTTATCGGTGTTGCTATTGTGGGTATGGTTGCCATTGTGGCTATCACGGCTGAAGTAATGCAACAACATCCTGCGATTCCTTGGTTTGTTTTTGGGCTTCTTGCCGCAATAGTTATTGAAGGCATTGGTTATCTTGTATATCGTGTTGTCCACTACTTTAGAGAAAGTAGCATTAAGAATAGGAGCCACTAAATAAAGCCCGATACTAATCCATATCATTAAAGCCAAAAACAATATAAACCACAGCATATAAACTACCTCAACCGCCTATCTATTACTGGATGGTCTAATTGCCTTGGCTTTGGAGTGATACGCGGCATACGTTTTGTAATCCGTACCGGCTTTTCCTTTGGTAGTTCCGGTTTAGCGGCAACCATCTTTCGCGGGGCATCAAGGTTAATGCGCGTGGTTTTGTGGTATGGTTGCTCGCATATATCTTTCCAGTTACGGAATGGGAACTTGATACCGGCAACTTGCGCGGGTGTATGGTCATTTAGGCTCATATGAGGGCGGAAAAAGTTGTAATGTATCAACCAACCATCCATGTATTGTTTGGCTGATTCTACCGTGTGCAATCCCCGCATAACCTTTGTCCGGCTTTTTATGGTTGAGTGCATACGTTCAATAAGGTTTGTATTGCTCTCAACGTCAAAGGGACCTCCCTGGATGTGTTTGGTATTTGCGCCAAAGGTTAGCTCTATCCCGTCCAGATAGGCACGTAATTTATCAGTGTAGATGATACGCGGTATCTTGCCAGTCCGGTTATAGGCTTTTTTCATAAGGGTTTGGGCATCACGTTTGGTACGAGTGAAAGACATATGTGTGGCGATCAAGAATCGTGTCTTTGAATCTATAATGTCCCACATCCAAACATTCTTACCGTCAATATCAAGTACGGTTTCATCGGCAACCCACACACTGCCAACGTCCGGCTTGTAGTTCTTAGCTTCATCAACCGCTAGTTTTGAGAATCGCCTAACCCAATTCAGGGCGGATACATCGGATATAAAGTCGTTGTGTTGCTGGATGAAGTTCCGCCTTATCTCTTTGAGGCTCATACCCTCATAAAACATGTTGATAGCATCGGCGACTTTGGAAGTTGAGTATTGCATCTTGGGAATGGTATCGAGTCCGGCAAACTTGCGCTTACAGGCTTTACAGAAGTACCGTTGAACCTCTTTATGGGTTCCATATTTGATTACATTTTCAGACTGACAGTATTTGCAGTTCATTTTATCCTCCTAATAACCAAAGTAGTGTAGTAAACCCTATACCAACTATGAGAATTAACATCTGGATATAGTAGTCATCACGGTCTTTTACGGTAAATGCCGCTATAACCAACCAGTCGCTTTTATTGTTTAATAAATCTTTTACTCTTACTCTTAACCTATAGTGCTGGTTTGGTGGTAGGTATCCTAAATAAAAAGCTGATTCTTTACTTGTCCATTTTTTTGTTGTAATTGATTTATGAGGAATAACGATACTATCTTTGCCATCTTTTATTGGTTTATCATCCAACCCGCATAACTCCCATTCATAATCAATCGACTTGTCATTGTTTGTACGTCCAACTTTGTAGGGATAAATGGAGAAATCAAAACATATCGGGCTATCCCAAAAATATGGTAATAACCTACAAATATCGCTACTCCTAAAAAAATCGCGCTCAGTTGGTTTTGCATGGATTTCGTACCCATTCCATTTAGGACGTGTAAACAGTGGCATTTCTTTAAGCCTCCCTTTAATTTGCCGAAGGATGGCAAACCATCTACTCATGGCTTACCTCCATTCCGGCTTTGTGGGGAGTATAACAGTTTGGGGATTTGTGGCACAAACCAAGATTGAGTAATAAGCCGCAGAATTGCTGATGTGAAATCAGGTACGGGACATGTTATACTCTTATGGATTCCGTGTAAAAATGACGGTTAATTCATGGTAACCAAGGAAGGAGAGGATAGAAAACAATGGCAAAACCAGAGAACTGGGCGCAGATGACGGCGGACCAAAAACGGGCCTGGCGCCTCGAGAATTTCAGCAAATCCGGTGAGAACGTCAAGTTCGTCAGCCCCAAGGCGGAGCAGAATTTCAAGACCAGGTTAAAGAGACTCGTCGATGTTTATAACCTGAGGGAACCGGACAGAGTTCCTCTTAACATCAGTGCCGGTAATCTACCCTTGCTGCAAGCGGGTGTCACCATGGGTGACGCCTTCTATCATCCGGAAAAAGCTACCGACGCCGCTATGAAGTTCAATGAGAAGTATGCCGAAGAGTTAGAGAGTTTCTCCATGCCCTTCGCCATGTCCGGCAAGGCACTGGATCTGCTGGATTATAAAATGTATGCCTGGCCCGGCCACAAGCTCCCCATGGATGCTCCCGGCTGGCAATTCATCGAAGGCGAGTACATGAGAGTCGATGAATATGACGACCTGATAACGGACCCGACCGATTTCTGGGTCCGCAAATACCTTCCCCGCATGTTCGGGACACTGGAGCCCATGGGAATGTTCCAGCCGTTTTCCAATATCACGGAAAATGTCCATGTCGGTCAGTTCATGCCCCTGGCAACGGAACCGGTGCAGAATATGCTGAAAAAACTCCTGGAAGTTGGAGAGGCTTTCAAAGCTAATGGCGCCACCATGGGCGCGCGTATGTTTGGCGGCACGAGCGGAGCCGCTAACGGGTTCCCGACGACGTTCGGCGGATTTGCCAAGGCGC
>CAZQQL010000118.1:0-8301 GCA_964595455.1 uncultured Dehalococcoidaceae bacterium | reverse complement strand
TGAACCTGTCTTTCTCGAAACGGGCTGCCCGGATGAACGGCAGCGACAGCAGCCCGGCCAACGCTTTTTCAGCATCGGGACTGCTTACCCTGCCCCTCACCACGACCTCGAGTTCCTCCTGTTCGCGGTTCCGGCGCAGTTCATCGAGGCTGCCCTGGAGCCGTATCTCGCCATGGTTGATGAACGCCACGCGGTCGCAGATGCGCTGCACCTCGTCGAGGTTATGGGAACTGAGGAAGACCGTCTTGCCGCGCCCCGCCAGGTCCAGGACTATCTCCCGGACTTCCACCTGGCCGGTGGGGTCGACGCCGGCGGTCGGCTCGTCCAGTATCAGCAGCTCGGGATCGTGTGCCATGGCGCGGGCGATGGCCAGTTTCTGCCGCATGCCCTTTGAGTACGCAGCCACTTTGTCGTCCGCGCGGGATGCCAGCCCGACCAGCCGGAGCGCTTCGTCGATACGCCCCGAATACTCGGCCGGATTTAAACCGTACAGCCGGGAATAGAACGCCAGGTTTTCCCGGGCGGAGATGTTCTCGTACAGCCCGTCTGCTTCCAGGACAAAACCCAGGTGACGGCGGGTGGCATCGAGGTCGGTGGGTTTGCCGAGGACCTCCGCCGTGCCGGAATCGGCTCTAAAAAGGCCGAGGATGATACGGATGGTTGTGGTCTTGCCGGCGCCGTTCGGGCCGAGAAAACCGAAGATGGAACCGCGTTCAACGTCCAGGCTGATGTCCCGGAGTATCTGCCTGCCCCCGAGGGACTTGTTGACGCGGTCGAGATGGATTGCGTTATTCATAAGACCTTTCTCTGTCCTGTGCGAAGTTGGCGGTCCGGACTATTTCGCCGTCATTCTCCCTTTATAGTAAAGCTTGGTCAGGAAGCCGATGATATTGAGTCCGAAAACGGTACCGAACAGGACGATGGCCGCCGTTCCCGGTCCCGACGAATAGTCCCGGCTGACGGCGATGAGTATCGAACCTGCCAGTACCAGGCACAGATTGGCTATCGACATCGTGGCCCTGCCGGCTTTTTCATCGATGTCCCGGGTCATCTCGTCCTGGTAGACCTCCTTCATCCGGCTGAGAAAGACCCCGAACATGATCGCGGCGGCAGCCATGGCGGCAAGCGGTAGATACCAGAGCCGGAAAAAAACGGATACAGCTACAATCACCGGCATGACCAGGCAGGTTATCAATTCCACTGTCCGCAGCGTCGTACGTTTCATCTTTTATCCTCTATACACGAAAACGTCTTCCAGGTTCACGTTGAACGTCCGGGCTATTTTAAATGCCAGTTCGATGGACGGCACGTATTTCCCCTGTTCCAGCGCGATGATGGTCTGCCGTGTGCAGCCTACCGCCTTTGCCAGGTCTTCCTGCGTCATCTCGCCGTGGTCGAACCGCAGCCGCCGTATGTTGTTGCTGATACTTGCCATTATCGCTTTCAGCCGGTCGCTGGTCCGGATTGTTTCATTGAAACGAGTACCTTCCCCCGCGCGTGGCCCTTCCCGTAATACCGGAATGCTTCCTGTATCTTATCGAACGGAAATATCCTGTCGATTGACGGCTTTATCCTGCCCGCTTCTATCAGTTCCGTGATAAATTCCAGGTCTTTCACATCTACTACCGCGGCGATGACCGCCATCGTCTTCCCTTCTTTTTTCAGTAAACCCGGCCCGATGGCAAACTCCTGCAGAAGCCGGTACGGCGAACCCCCGGCGGTGCTGACATAGATGCCCCCGGGAGCCAGCGCCCGGCTTATCTCCCTCACCGGACGGGACTTCCGGATCGCGAAAACAACGTCGTACAGCTTTCCGCTTTTCGTGAAATCCTCTGTCCGGTAGTCGATGACGTGGTCGGCGCCGAGTGAGCGTACCATCGCGGTATTGCCGGAACTGCACACTGCGGTCACTTCCACCCCGTAGTACTTGGCTATCTGGATGGCGAACGTTCCGATGCCGCCGGAAGCGCTGTAGATGAGGACTCTCTGTCCCTCGTGGACGTGACCGTAATCACGCAGGCCGCGCAGGGCTACCGTCGATGTCTCCGGCACGGCCGCAGCTTCTTCGAAGGTAAGGTTCTTCGGCTTGAGGGCGATGCTTTTCTCCGGAGCGCGGACATACTCCGCAAAGCAGCCCTGCCCGGAGCCGAACAGGTCTCCGTATACCTCGTCGCCCGGCTTGAATCGCGTTATCAGCCTGCCCATTGCTGTCACTGTACCGGACATCGTGGTTCCCGGTATCCCGGCGTTCAGCTTGATCTGCCTGCCGGCTACCAGCCGGAGCGGCAGGAACTTCGTCCGCATGAAGATCTGGTTGTTATAGTTGACGCCAGCTGCATGGACTTCCACCAGTACCTCGTTATCTCCCGGCACGGGCGTTGGAACGTCACGTTCTTCGACGGCCCTGGGGAATCCCCATCTTGTGCAAACGATTGCCTTCATACCGCTCTGGTCATGTTGCATTTCCCCGGCGAGCCTATCCATGTTCCGTTCTCCGGTAACCGATGAGGATGCCGGCGGACTGCGCCAGCGTACTGACGACGAGGACGGACAGGAACACGATGAACAGGTAGGCGGTCGGCATGAGGCCGGTCTCATGGTACCTTTCCGTGAGGCCGATGACCCATCCCACGAGGGTAAAGACCACCGCTATCCACTGGACGCGCGGCGCCCATCTCGCAATCTTGAGGTCGCGTTCATCCGCCAGTTTCGGGTTGCGGAGCGGGATATTGACGATGACCAGGTTCATGATGAGCGCGCCGATGGCAAGGGCATCCACGATGACGCGGAACGTGCGGTTCTTATCGAATTCTTCGATGCCGCCCATCGCGAAAAAAACGGCGATGAAAGCGGCCCCGAACACCAGGCCGAGTGCCAGTCCCCACCATGCGCGCTTCTGCATAGGGGCCATGTTCCGACCTCCTTCAGGTCATGTTCACAGCACATATTGTAAGATATAACATACCAAATGTCAAGTATAAATTACATTAGTAAATACATGACAACGGCACAGTGGGTAGCGCGGGCGTCCCTGCCCGCGAAGTCCTTTGCTCGTCTCCGTTCCTTGTGAATAATGCAGGCATCTTGTCCGCACTTCCTTTCCTGTCTCTTCTCCCCTGGTGGGAGAAGATGAAGATGAGGGGGAGGAAATTGGATAAAACAACAAGAGCCATTTTAGTCGATTCCGGGTCCGCCAGGCCTGTAATCCTTCTCCACCGGGAACGTATACTTAATCGGGAGGGAATGATGTATAGAGGAATCCGGAGCGTCATCCTTGTTATCGGGCTGCTAACGACCGGCCTGGCTTTTTCCTGCGCGGCTCCCGCGGAAACAACGGTTGCGCCATCTGTAGCCGATGTCCACGGGACCTCACCCACCGGTTACGTCGAGGTGCCACCGCCATTTGAAGGAGTTTTCGCTATGACTTCGGTCAAGCTCGAGCCGGGCGTGGTGGAACTGGAGACCGGTTTCCTGGAGTTTCCCGGTGAAATGATGGTCTACAAGAGGGTCGCTGTGATTGATGACGACTTTGCCCGCAATCTGGCCGCAAACCTCGGCTTCACCGATGAACACCCGTTTACCGGCGATGAGCGGGAGGTCTACTCCTTTACCAGGGGCGATGAAACGCTGGAAATATTAGTAACCGGACACATGACACTTCGCTGCTCGCAGGACATCGGGGATGTTCCCGTCCTTCCGGAAGACCAGGAATGCACAGAGATAGCCGAGGCGTGGCTCAAGGACAACGGTTTCTATCCGAAGAACGTGATACGCATCGGCATCGGCTACGGCGGCATGTCCGTGGCGACATCCAATACGGAAACCGGAGAGACCGGACCTACCGTGTACTACTCGAAGAGCGTATCGTTCACCACGGCTTTGAATGGCTATGAGTACCCTTCCGGCGGTGCGTATGTGCTCATCGGAGACGGAGGTAAGATCGTCCGGGCCGATGTCGATCTGGCGGAATACCGGGAATACGGCTTCGTCAGCCTCACGACGCCGGAGGAAGCGCTCGGACTGCTGGAAATCAACCACGCCAGGCTGACGCCCGTTCCAGATCCTTACTGCTTCAATCTTGGCGGCGCTCTCAAGGTTACCGTCGAGTCGATAACGCTCCAGTATTACGGAACGTCCATGTCGGAGTTTCTCCTGCCGGTGTATGTATTCGAAGGGACCTCGCATGCGGTGATACCGGAGGAATTCAAGGCATATGTAGATGCGGTGGAGAGGTAACGCCGGTTCAGCTTTTATGGAAAGCCGTAGGGTGGGCCCCGCTTGCGGCGCCCACCATTCCTGGAAAGAGCCTGTATGGACCCATTAAAGCGAATAAAGACCGAAGGGGAGGTCGTACCTATGACGTGGCCCAACAGCCGGAGAAGAATCCGCAGGACATCCCTTCTCCCTCGATGGGAGAAGATTAGATGAGGGGGAATCTAAAAAGCTGTGTACCAGGTACCGCCTGCCACGCCTGATGTTCGTTGGCGTGATACTACTCCGTCCCGTAGTACTCATGACGGAGAATGCCGTAGCAGGCCAGGTTTTCAAAAAGGCCGTTTTTCTTGATAGACTCACGCAGCGTGCCTTCATAGGTAAAACCGGCCTTCTCCAGCACCTTACCGGCGGCGGGATTGGAGGCAAAGTGGCGCGCGTAGATGCGGTGCAGGTCCAGGTCATCGAACCCGAAAGCGAGAGTGGCCAGGACAGCCTCGGTACAGTATCCCTTGTTCCAGTGCTTTTTTCCCAGCCAGAACCCGAGCTGCATGCTGTCGCTGCCCAGGTATTCAACACCCATGTTGATGGTGCCGACGAATTCGCCGCTTTCACGGAGCGCAATGGCAAAATCCACCCCTTCGCCTTTGTCGTACCAGAAATGGCGGTTTTCTATCCAGACTGCGCCGGCTCCCCTGGAAGGTATGTCCCCTCGGCTCATTTTGGCCGTCACATCAGGGTCATTACCCAGTTCTTCCAGGTCGGCGGCATCTTCCAGCTTGAAAGGTCGCAGGACAAGACGATCGGTCGTTAAAGAAGGTTGTTCCAGCATGATATGTATATTATACCGTGAATCCGGCCCTCAGGAAAAGCCGCTAACTCTTGACTTCACGGGCAACGAACCTGGATAAGAGACTCACCGGGTGCGTCGGTGCGATTTGCCTACAGCAACTTCTGCTGGTTGCTCTTGTTGAAAGGGATATGGAGGTGTTCATAGGCTCGCCGGGTGGCTACACGGCCGCGCGGCGTCCGTTCCAGGAAGCCAAGTTGCAGCAGGTACGGCTCGTAAACGTCCGTCACGGTATCGGCTTCTTCGCTGATGGAGGCGGCTATGGTATCAAGGCCGACGGGACCGCCGCCGAACTTCTCGATGATGGTGTGCAGCACTTTGTGGTCGATCTCGTCAAGCCCTATGGGGTCTACTTCCAGCTTGGCCAGAGCGGCGGCGGCGACCTCGGCGGTGATGACGCCGTCGGCTTTGACCTCCGCGTAGTCCCGCACGCGTTTCAGCAGCCGGTTGGCTACCCGCGGGGTGCCGCGGGCGCGGCGGGCGATCTCCCGGATGCCCTCCGGCGCGGCTTCCACCTTAAGGATGCGGGCAGCGCGCTCGACGATTTTGGCCAATGAGTCTTCGTCATAAAAGTCCAGCCGGTACACCGAACCGAACCGGTCCCGCAGCGGGGCGCTGAGCATGGCGTAACGGGTGGTCGCGCCGATGAGCGTGAAGTTGGGCAGGTTGAGGCGCAGGTTGCGGGCGCCGGGACCCTTGCCGATGATGATGTCCAGGGCGAAGTCTTCCAGCGCCGGGTAGAGTATCTCTTCCACGGTCCGGTTGAGACGGTGTATCTCGTCGATGAAGAGGATATCGTGTTTCTTGAGGTTGGTCAGGATGGCGGCGAGGTCGCCGGTGCGCTCGATGGCCGGGCCTGACGTCGTCTTGATGCTGGCGCCTACTTCCGAGGCTATGATGTGCGCCAGGCAGGTCTTACCGAGGCCGGGAGGTCCGTAGAACAGTACATGGTCCACGGACTCCCCCCGGCCCCTGGCCGCGGCAATGGCAATGCGGAGGTTATCTTTCGTCCTGTCCTGGCCGATAAAATCATCCAGGGTGCGGGGGCGCAGACTGGAATCGAGCGGCGCATCATCAACGTTTTCTTTGCCGGATACGATACGTGCTATAGCACTACCCCCTTACAGGACTTCTCTCCTTTATGCCTATTCGTGTTCTTCGTCTTCACCCGCCGGTTCTTCCGGGAACAATTCGTCCCGGTGGTCGTGCCGGGCCGGTACGGTGTTGACGTCTGTATTTTCTTCCTGCAGATTACCCAGGTCTACCTCCGGATAATGGATGGCTTCGATGTCATCTCCCGCCAGTCCCTGTTCCGGTTCTTCATCTTCGTCTTCCCCCAGGTCCGCTTCAGGGCCTTCTTCGTCAGAAGTCCCGGCTGAAGCGGCGCCCGGCATGAACCAGGGTGTGGTATTTTCATCACCGGCCTGGGCTTCCATACCCAGGCTGGCGAGCAGGCGCATAGCTTCGTCCTCTTCCTCGGCGCGGGCGGCCTCTTCGAGTTCCTGTACCTGCTGGTCATCAAGGTACCGGGCCGGGATGAGCTTGCCGATGATGACGTTTTCCTTGAGGCCGACAAGTCTGTCCACGCGGCCGTTGGCGGCTGCTTCGGTCAGAATCCTTGTCGTCTCCTGGAAGGAAGCGGCGGCCAGCCAGCTGTCCGTGCTTAGAGAAGCGCGGGTGATGCCGAGCAGCACCGTGTGGGCCGTGGCGGGTTCGCCGCCCTCGGCGAGGACCTTGGCGTTGGTATCTTCGTAGTCGTCCTTGTCCACCAGTTCATCCGGCACGAGGTCGGTGTCGCCGGCGGAATCGATGCGGACCTTGGTCAGCATCTGGTGCACGATGACTTCGATGTGCTTGTCATTGATGATAACGCCCTGGGAACGGTAGATCTTCTGGACTTCATCAACGAGATATTGCTGTACGGCTTCCTTGCCCAGGATGCGCAGGATGTCGTGCGGATTGATGGAGCCGTCCGTTAACTGCTGGCCGGCCTTCACCTCGTCGCCGCTTTCTACCCAGATACTGGCGGAGGTAGTGACCGGGTATTCCCGTTCCTCTCTTTCCGCATAGCTGATGGTCAAGGTTCCGTCCTTGATGCTGACCTCGCCGGAGAACCGCGCGATGAGCGGCTGGACTTCCATGGCCGCTTCGGCTACCTGGGGAGCATCCGGCGGGGCGGCCAGGACGGCGCCGATGTCCACCCATTGTCCGGGTGTGACTCTCACGTCCCAGCCTCCGGGCACGGCATAGTCATCAGTGAATGTATCCGTGCTGATGATCTTTATCTTGCGCTCTTCCTCGGTCTGGATGACCTCGGCGATACCGTCTATCTCGGAAATGGTTGCCTGGCCGCGCGGGATGCGGGCTTCGAAGAGTTCTTCGACTCTGGGAAGACCGGAGGTGATGTCGAGGCCGACCACGCCGCCGGTGTGGAAGGTACGCAGGGTAAGCTGCGTGCCGGGTTCGCCGATACTTTCAGCGGCGATGATGCCGACGGCCACATTCATTTCAACCATTTTGCCGCGGGCGAGATCGCGCCCGTAGCAGAGTTTGCAGGTACCGCTCCGGGATTCGCAGGTAAGCGGCGAGCGTACCATGACTTTCTTCAGCCCGGCGGCGACGATGAGTTCGATCTTCTTTTCGTCGATCTCTTCATTCCTCGCTACGAGGGTTTCACCGGTCTCGGGGTGAACGATATCCATGGCAGCCACACGTCCTAGGGCGCGTTCCGCCAGCGGGGGCAGGATGCCCTTGTCTTTCGGTTCGTTGATCCAGAGGCCTTCTGTAGTGCCGCAGTCTTCCTCATGCGTGATGACGTCCTGCGCCACATCGATGAGGCGGCGGGTCAGGTAGCCGGACTCGGAGGTCCTGAGGGCGGTATCCGCCAGACCTTTTCGGGCTCCGTGTGTGGAGATAAAGTACTCCAGGATGGAATGGCCTTCCCGGAGACTGGACTTGATGGGGAACTCGATGATCTTGCCGGACGGGTCGGTCATCAGACCGCGCATACCGGCCATCTGGCGGATCTGGGAAATATTACCCTTGGCGCCGGAGTGGGCCATCATGTAGATGCCGCCGTAGCGGTTCAGGTTCTGGTTGATGGTGGCGGTGATGGCATCGGTCGTTTCCATCCAGATACCGACGATACCGTTGTACCGTTCGTCCTCGGTGATGAGGCCGCGATGGTACTGGTTCTCGATGGTGGCGATCCGCGCTTCGGCTTCCGCCAGGAGCTTCGG
>CAZQQL010000117.1:0-8468 GCA_964595455.1 uncultured Dehalococcoidaceae bacterium | reverse complement strand
AAAACCGCTATCCAGATGGAGATCGACGGCAAGGAGTTCTATCAGAAAGCTGCGAAGGCCAGCAGTAATGAACTTGGTAAAAAACTCCTGTTTAAGCTGGCCGATGAAGAAGATATCCATCGCAAGGTATTCGAGAACATTTATCACACCTTGAGCGACAATAAAGGCTGGCCGGAAAAGACGGTGCATGTTACCGAGGTCAAGACGATACTCGCCGATTTGAGGGACCAGGTCGATAAGGATTTCAAACCCATGCCGGAAGAAATCGATGCCGTACAAACGGCAATCGGGCTTGAAACCAAGACATTCGACTATTATCAGGAACAGGTCAAAAAAGCCGTTTATCCCGCTGAAAAAGAGTACTTCCGGTCCCTTGCCATCCAGGAACACGAACACCATAAGGTATTACTCAGTTATTTCGAGTTCCTCAAGGACCCTCAAGCCTGGTTCGTCCAGATGGAACACCCCTCCCTCGACGGGGGATAACAGTTGATCCGCCAAAAAGGTACCTAACTGAATTGGAGGTCGGTCATGCTTGAAATCAAAGACCTTGCCGTGTCGGTCGAAAACAAGGAAATCATCCATAACGTCAGCCTGACCATCAATGATGGAGAAACACACGTGCTCTTCGGCCCGAACGGGGCAGGTAAAAGCACATTGCTCATGGCTATCATGGGATTTCCCAAATACCGGATCATCCGGGGCAGTATACATTTCAAGGGAACGGACATCACCTATATGTCCGTGGACGAACGCGCCCGGATGGGCATCGGTATGTCCTTCCAGCGCCCGCCGGTAGTGCGCGGCGTGAGGACGAGGGACATGGTGGCGGCGTGCCTCAAAGCCGGCGACGGCGATACCATCGAATCCCTCGCCGAGCAGGCCGACCTTACCGACTTCCTCGACCGCGATATCAATTACGGGTTCTCCGGCGGCGAGATCAAACGCTCAGAACTGATGCAGCTCCTGGCCCAGAAACCGCAACTCACCCTGCTGGACGAACCGGAGTCCGGCGTTGACCTGGTCAATATCGCCCTGATCGGCAAGCTCATGAATAACCTGCTGGAAAAAAGCTGCCCGATACCGGAACGGCATTGCATGGGGCTTATCATTACCCACACGGGCCACATACTGGATTATGTCAATGCCCGCACCGGGTACGTGATGTGTGACGGTATGATAAGCTGTGAGGGAGACCCGCACGAAATGCTGGCTACCATCCGCGAGGGCGGCTATAACGCCTGTATCACCTGTGACCGAGGAAGGAAACAAAAACATGACTGACATGAAGACCAGTCGCACCTATCTGGAAAAAGCAAAAGCCGCGGAAAAGAAGAAAGCTTCCCTGGGAGAGGATGTCGACCTGGAGAAATTTTCCGGCGAAGAGGGCAAGTACGAATACGCCAAAGACCCTTCTACTCTTTCTTCCAAAGCCAAGGCGGACATGCTCCAGGCCGGCGTAATGCTGGATAATCCCGCTCAGCGTTCCGGCACCTATATCCAGATGGACAATATGCCGGTGCATTTTTCCACTACCCAGGAAGGCATCGAGGTGATGCCGGTCAGCCAGGCGATCGAGAAATACGACTGGATGCCGGACTACTGGTGGAAGGCCGTTGAGGTGGACCAGGACAAGTACACCGCCAGCATCGAACTCGGTAACGCTAACGGGTACTTTATCAGGGCGCTGCCCGGCTACAAGACCGATTACCCGGTACAGTCATGTCTCTACCTTGCCCGGGAAAATCTGAAGCAGAACGTCCACAATGTCATCATCGCCGAAGAAGGTTCCGAGCTTCACATCATCACCGGCTGCGCCACAGCCCTGGGAGAGGAGACCGGCCTTCATCTCGGGGTATCCGAATTCTTCATCAAAAAAGGCGCCAAGGTCACGTTCACCATGATCCATTCATGGAACCCGGAGACAGTGGTGCGGCCGAGGACCGGCGCCCTCATTGAAGATGAAGCCCTGTTCATGAGTAACTACATACTCATGAAACCGGTGAGGTCAATACAGACTAATCCGCTGGCCCGCTGCATCGGAGAGCAATCCACGGTACGGTTCAACAGCGTGCTGGTTACCGGGGAAGGCTCCAATATCGATGTCGGTTCCAGGGTCATACTGGACGCCAAAGCTGCCAGGACCGAGATCATTTCCCGCGCCATCACCACCGGCGGCAACATCGTCGCTCGCGGGTATATCGAAGGGAACGCGCCGGACGTCAAGGGCCACCTCGAATGCCGAGGCCTGATCCTTGGGCAAAAGGGCACCATCTATTCCATCCCGGAACTGATGGGTACGCTCGCGGGCATCGACCTCTCCCACGAAGCGGCGGTCGGCAAGATCGCTGAGGAAGAAGTCGAATACCTCATGGCCCGCGGCCTGACCCGGGATGAAGCCACGGCGGCCATCGTCCGCGGGTTCCTTCATGTCGATATCGCCGGTCTGCCGGAAGTATTGAGCGAGGAACTCCGCCGGACCATTGAAGCCAGTGAAAAAGACGTGATGTAAGGAGAAGCCAAAAATGGACAATACCGCCCTGTACAAACTCGGTTACGGAATGTATGTCATCGGGTCTCAGAAAGACGGCAAGCTGAACGCCCAGATCGCTAATACGGTCTTTCAGATTACATCGGAGCCTCCTACCGTGGCCGTCAGTATTAACCGCAACAACTTGACGCATGAATACATCATAGCATCCAAAGCTTTCACGGCGGCAATGATCGGGCAGGACGCACCGCTTTCATTCATCGGCGGGTTCGGGTTCAAGTCCGGCCGTGACGTCGATAAACTCGCCAATATCAATCTCAAAATAGGTGAGACCGGCGCGCCTGTCATCCTCGACCACACTACCGCCTACATCGAGGCGGAAGTCATCCAGAGCGTGGAAATCGGAACGCATACCATATTCATCGGAAGGGTCGTCGCGGCGGAAAACCTTTCTTCCCAGCCATGCATGACCTACGAATATTACCACCAGGTCAAGCGGGGCACCACACCCAAATCGGCGCCCAGCTATATCGCCAAACAATAAGAAGGAGGCTGTCAACATGGACAAATACGAATGCACGGTTTGCGGTTATGTCTACGATCCCACCCTCGGCGACTCCGATGGGGGGATTGCCCCCGGAACGGCCTTCGAAGACATCCCGGATAGCTGGGTGTGCCCCATCTGCGGCGCCAGCAAAAGCGAGTTCCGCAAACTGGAATAGACGTCAATCCAGCACGAAGTTATAGTAACATTTCCGGGACGAGAATTCTATCGTGGGAGGGTGAGGGATTATTTTACGGGACCAAATCTGCTGGAAATATTGGGGTAGTGTATCATGCCGGAATTCACAGCCAAAAACCTGATAGAAACCGCTATCGGTATCGAGCGGCGCGGTATCATGTTCTACGATGTCATGGCGAGGTCCACAGATGATCCCCGGGCCAAGGCGGTCTTCGAGGGCCTCGCCGGTATGGAACGCATCCACGAGGCTACTTTCGAGAGCATGCTCACCGACCAGGATATCGAAGCGGAAACTCCATCGGAGAACCGTGACTATATACAGGCATTAATCGACGGCGCTGTCTTCACGGATGACTTCATCACCAGCGAGATGGCCGAGCAGGCGGATACCGACCTCAAAGCCCTCGAACTGGCGATCAGCGCGGAGAAGGATTCCATCCTGTTCTATTATGAACTGAGGGACGTCCTCCCGCAAAGCATGGCCTCGCTGGTCAATACGATCCTCGACGAGGAAAAACGCCACCTCGAACAGCTCACCGCCATCAGGAAAAACCTGGGGTAGCTGTTACTGTGTCCGCGTGAAGCGCTACGATTATCCGGCCGAGCCGTCACAGTTCCTGGTGGAAAACAGCGGGCTTTTGCCTCCGGGAAAGGCTCTCGACATCGCCATGGGAGCGGGGCGTAACGCCGTTTTCCTGGCCCGACACGGCTTTGCGGTGACCGGTGTCGATATCTCTCCGGAAGCCGTCGAACAGGCTATGCTCAAAGCCCGCGAAGCCGGTGCATCTATCACGACCATCACCGCTGATCTCGAAGCCGGCGGATATTGCATTGAGCCGGAAGCCTGGGACCTCATCATCTGTTTTAACTACCTGCACCGGCCTCTCGTTCAATCCATACGTGAAGGCCTCAGGCCGGGCGGCATGATCGTTTACGAGACCTATATCATCGACCAGCAGCAGTTCGGCCGCCCACACAACCCGGACTTTCTCTTAAACCACAATGAACTGCTGGACATGTTCCGGGATTTTCGTGTCCTGCGTTACCATGAAGGATTGATGGTCCCGGAACAGGCTTTGGCGGGGATCATCGCGGTAAAGCCTCGTCTTTAGACCAGAAGCTATGCCCCGATATCTCCACGCAGCAGGAAAGACCCGACTTTGTTCCTTTGCAGCAGCCGTATCCCGAACGAGCCGAGTATGACCAGCCCAATTAGTTCCGGAATGAAGACGAGGGGTGTCGTTACGAGGGTCTTGAGTATTTCCGGCCACCAGTTATACACGTCTATCGGCACGAAATGCCACCCGTAAAACGGCCAGTACCACACTTCCGGGCTGACCCAGAGATAGTCCAGGACCTGGTGGGCCAGCGTACCGAACGCCAGTGCCATTCCCCAGGTCCGATGAAACCCGGCTTTTACTACAACGCCGAGGACGATAACCCCAAAAAGGAAAACCAGCGTATGAGCATACGCCCGGCCCGTACCGATGTAGTCATAGAGGATGTATTGACCAAGGGGTTTGTCGATGATGTCCGGCAGCAGCGAACCTACGAGCAACCAGCGTATATCCAGGTAACCGGCCAGGCCGGCCAGCCAGGAAGGTGCGCGCTTTTCCCTGGGTTTCATGGATTGCGCGATCCCGGAAGTAACGACAGCTGCGCCGAGTGCGATCCCGGCATGAGCGAATAACAGCATGGAATAGAAAATCCCCTTGGTTCTATTCTATACTATAATCGCGAATTGCGAAAAAAGTATGAAGGTCATCGGTCTGACAGGCGGTATCGGCACGGGCAAGAGCACCGTGGCCGGGTTCCTCCGGGAACTCGGGGCGGCGTATATGGACCTGGACCGGACCGGCCATGAAGTCTACCAGCCGGGGACTTCCGCCTACAAGCAACTCATCGCAACCTTCGGAAACGGCATCCTCGGGGAAGAAAAGGAAATAAACAGGACAAAGCTGGGAGCGATCGTGTTCAATGACCGGGCAGCGCTGCAGAAACTCAACGGTATCATTCACCCCGCCATCGATGCCGTGGTCAAGGAACGCCTGGCCGGGTTCAAAGGGGCTGGGACCTCTGTTACCGTCCTTGAAGCAGCAGCCATGCTGGAATCCCGGCGTAACTGGCTGGTGGATGAAATCTGGATAACCTTGGCGCCGGTCCCGGTCGTCCTGGACAGGTTAAGAAAGCGCTCCGGCTACTCGGAAACGGAAGCTCTTTCCCGGATACGCTCCCAGATGAGCGATGAAGAACGCCGCCGGCTCGCGGATGTCGTCATCGAAACGGACTGCTCCCTTGAAGAGTTAAAACAACGGGTAACCCGGGAATGGGACACATTGTTGAAGCGGCTTTAGGTGGGAAAAAAACAGCCTGTCTGACAAACCCGCTATATACGATTGACTCACTTCTGGAAAACTGGTATAATTTTTGATTGTGGATTATGAAGTGAAAGTGGCTTCATAAAACGCGAGTTTCCGGGATTATTCCCACGTAGAAGCGAGGCCCAAAATTTACGCGATTATCGAAACAGGTGGCAAGCAATACAAGGTAACCGAAGGCCAGACCATCGACGTGGAACGGCTCGATGTTGCCGAAGGTGATACCGTGGAAATCGATAAAGTCCTTGCTGTCGGCGAAGGCGAGAATGTCGCTTTCGGTAAGCCCGTCGTGGATGGCGCCAAAGTAGTAGCGACCGCCAAAGAAAACGGGCGCGGCAAGAAGGTCATCGTTTTCAAATTCAAGGCGAAGGTCCGCTATCGCCGCAAGAACGGTCATCGGCAGGATTTCACCCGGCTCAGCATCGATAGCATTGTCGCTCCCGGCATGGATACCGCCAAACCGGTGAAGAAGACGACACGTCGCACGAAGAAAGAGGAGACCCCGACAGATGGCGCATAAAAAAGGTGGCGGCACCAGCCGCAACGGCCGCGATAGTCAATCACAACGGCTTGGCGTCAAGCGTTTCGCCGGCGAGAATGTCACGGCCGGCACGATAATAGTACGGCAGCGCGGGACCCGCATCCACCCCGGCATCAACGTCGGGTTGGGTAAGGACCACACGCTTTATGCCCTGGTAAACGGAAAAGTGCAGTTTGAAGCTGCCAGTAACAACAGGAGAAGGGTCAGCATTCAAGCTGACTGAGATAACGATGAAGGAAAAAATTCATCCCAAATTCTACGAGGACGCGGAAGTCACCTGCGCCTGCGGGAACAAGTTCAAGACCGGTTCTACCCGCAAGGAACTGAAGGTCGAAGTATGCAGCAACTGCCATCCGTTCTTCACCGGTGAACGCCGTATGATGGATACCGCCGGACGCGTCGAACGATTCAAGAAGCGCTATAATCTCGAAAAATAAAACCGGCCTGATGAACTAAGGGAACAAGAAGGAGCGGACACAATCGCCGCTCCTTTTTCTTTACCAATGGCAAAAGACAAGAAATACCATTACGGCGGACAGGCCGTCATTGAAGGAGTGATGATACGCGGACGGACATCGGTCGTGACCGCTGTCCGCCAGCCTGGCGGCGGCATCGTCGTGGATGCCAAACCGATCAGCGCCACATTCTCCAGCCGGTTCCGGCGCTGGCCGTTCACCCGCGGCGTCCTCGTCCTCCTGGAATCCATGATACTCGGCATAAGGAGCCTTACCTATTCCGCCAATGTCAGCCTGGAAGAAGAGGAGGAAACCCTTTCCAACAAAGCCATCGCCATCATGCTGATCTCCGCCGCGGCGCTGGCGGTAGGCCTGTTTTTTCTCCTGCCCCTGGGACTGACCAAGCTGATCGATAACTGGGTGCCCACAAACTCCGTCATGTTCAACCTCATCGAGGGCGTTATCCGGATGATTATCTTTCTGGCTTACCTGAAGATCATCGGGATGCTTTCAGATATCAAGCGGACGTTCATGTATCACGGCGCCGAACACAAATCAGTCAATGCATGGGAAGCCGGCGTGCCGTTGACGGTGGAGAATGTGAAAAAGTACGGCACGGCCCATGTGCGGTGCGGCACCAGCTTCCTTTTCCTCGTCCTTATCATCGCCATCCTGGTCTTCTCGCTGGTGGGCGTGCATACCCTCTGGCTGATGGTATTATCCCGTATCCTGCTGCTGCCGGTCATTGCCGCGCTCGGGTACGAGGTCATTTACCTGACTGCCCGGTACAGCAATAACTGGCTGGTGAAGATCGTCCAGGCGCCCGGTTTACTGCTGCAATCCATGACGACAGCGGAGCCTGATGACAGCCAGATAGAAGTGGCGATAGCCGCCATGAACAAAGCGGTTGAAGTTGATACAGCCGGGGAAACGGCCTCTGAAACAGTTGCGGGCGTACCGGAGACAGTACAGCCGGCCTGAGCAACCGGGTCTAGAACTTCTGCATCTCTTCCAGGGCGTCCTTCAGGACGATGTCCCCGGTATAAAGCGCCTTGCCGATGATGGCCCCTTCCACGCCGAGCTTTTCCAGCATCTTCAGGTGCGTGACCCTGGTCACGCCGCCGGCGGCAATGACCGGCAGGTCCAGCTTCTCCACAAGTTCAGCAGTGGCTGTGAAGTTAGGTTCGGTCAGCGTGCCGTCCCGTGAGATGTCCGTGTAGATGAAGCGCCGCACACCGGCGTCTTCCATTGCCAGGGCGAGTTCCACGGCAGTCCGTCCGCTATCTCTGACCCAGCCGCGGGTAGCTACGATGCCGTCCCGTGCGTCGATACCGGCAATGATGGAGTCCCGGTACTTCTTACAGGCTTCCCTGACCAGGGCGGGATTCTCTACCGCGGCGGTACCGAGGACAACCCGCTCAACTCCTATTTTCAAAAGTTGCTCGATAGTCTCCATGTTGCGGATGCCGCCGCCGAGCTGTACGGGTATGAGCAGCGCCCGGGCGATGTCGCTGATGATGTCCATGTTGCCGATAATGCCGGTTGCGGCCCCGTCAAGATCGACGATGTGCAGCCGCGGCGCTCCGGCGCTCTGGTAGCTTAATGCCAGGTCGAGCGGATCATCGGAGAAGACCGTCTCCTGCCGGTAGTCCCCCTGGTACAGGCGGACGCATTTACCGTCTCTGATATCGATAGATGGAATGACGTCTATGGTGGTGCCTCACTAAAGAAAGATTATGCTCCGATTATATCATTCGCTCGGACACACGTAAAATAGAAGAGGAGTTATGGTATTGCGTAGACGAAAAAACTAAATTTGACGATATGTCACAAAAGTGCCTCAGTTTACGTAGTATGGCGG
>CAZQQL010000116.1:0-8540 GCA_964595455.1 uncultured Dehalococcoidaceae bacterium | reverse complement strand
CGGGCGATGACATAGTTCATGGTGCCGACCTGTTTGACCATGCCTTTCAGTTCCATCATCGCCAGCGTCCCGCTGACCTCGGCTACCGGCAGGCCGCTCTTGCGGCACACTTCGTCGATATGCGTCGGCTCGGCGCCGAGTTCGTTCAGCAGGAGGCGCTCGGCTTCGGTATCCGGGATGAGTTCCCGCATCTCCATCTGCCGGGCGACTGTCGCCAGATTCAGTTCTTCCATAATATCAGTATACCCCATGACAAGACGTGCGCCGTCCTGGATGAGGTGGTTCACGCCCCGGCTGACCGGGGACAATATGCTTCCCGGCACCGCGAAAACGTCCCGGTTCTGCTCGATGGCGAACCTGGCCGTGATCATGGCGCCGCTGTTTTCATCCGCCTCGGTGACCAGGACACCCAGGCTCAGGCCGCTGAGGATCCGGTTCCGCCGTGGGAAGTTTTCCGCCCGGGGCCGCGTACCCAGGGGGTACTCGCTGATAAGGGCGCCGTTCTTCTCGATGTCCCGCGCCAGACGTTCATTTTCGGCCGGATAGATGACGTCCAGGCCGCAAGCGAAAACTGCCAGGGTCCTCCCGCCGGCTTCCAGGGCGCTGCGGTGCGCGATGGTATCGACGCCCCGCGCCAGGCCGCTGACCACAGTGATGCCGTTCGCGGCCAGGTCCGATGAAAGTTCCGCCGTTACCTGCCGGCCGTAGACTGTGACCCGCCGCGTGCCGACCACCGCCACGCACCATTCGTCTTCCGGCTTGATCTCGCCCCGCACATACAACACGGGCGGGTAATCGTAAATCTCCTTGAGCCGAGCCGGGTAAGCGTCATCGCGGCAGGTGACCGCTTTTACGCCCTTGACGTAGAGCTTCTCCATTTCCGCTTCCGGGGATATGCCGGGCCGGTGCTTCGACATGGCTTTAATGCCGGCGGCGTCCATCCCTGACTTCTCGATTTCCCCGATCGGAGCACGCCAGGCATCTTCCAGGGAGCCGAAGTACTTTTCGAGGCCGGCAAGCCTGACCCTCCCGATGCCGGGGATGTTGTTGAAGGCTACCCAGAATTGCAGTTGTTCGTTCAAATCATAGTCATTCTAGCACACGAACAGAACGGTTCACAAAACGGCTTGAAGAAATCTGCCTCGGGCAGGACTAACGTACCGAGCGGGAAAGAAGATGGCGGAGAGAGTGGGATTCGAACCCACGGTAGCCTTACGGCTACACACGCTCTCCAGGCGTGCCTGATCGTCCACTCCAGCATCTCTCCGCGTTCTGACCGTTCCCGGGCGGGAACGGGTGGACTCTTCTATTATTCGGTATCCGGGCATGCCGCGTCAACCGGCGGAGAGGGTGGGATTCGAACCCACGCTACGCAATAAACGTAGACCGCTTTTCGAGAGCGGCACCATAAACCACTCGGACACCTCTCCCAGCTTAATATTGGTCGGGTCGAACTAATGGTTCATCAGTTGTCAATCCGACAACTACATTTTGATAGGTCGGTTGGTCGGTGATACCAGATCATCTTACCCCTGACCAATACGGGGGCGCATAATTATTATGCCTTACTCATAATTGGTAGTCAATTGCATTATCCTGAAAAACAAGCTTGACATTGTGTGACAAAGTGTTACAATAAGTTGTAAATGAGAATCAACAGACTATATTGGGATGATGAAAACATCGAACATATTGTCTCTAGACATAATATTAGTCCCACTGAGGTTGAACAAGTTTGCTTCGGCATCCATTATGCATGTTCAGCGAAATATAAGAGAAAGGTCCTGTATGGTTCCACTGTTGGTGGCAGGTACATCATGGTAGTTCTCGAAAAAATAAAGGAAAACGCTTTTCGTGTGATCACTGCTAGGAGTATGACTGGAGTTGAGAAAAAGAAATATAACTCAGTGATGAAGCAGAGTGGAAAGTGAGGTAGGGTTACAATGGAAGATAAAGAAAAGAGATCATTCCACACTCTTGAAGATGAGGATAGATATTGGCAGGCGAATAGCCCCATCCTTGGGGAAAAACCGGGAAATGTGCAGAAAATCCCCCAAAATAGAGACTCGTTTCTATCGATTCGTTTGAGTGCAGAAGAAATTGAGTCACTACGGCTAAAGGCTGGACTTGAAGGTTTAGGCATATCGACATATGCACGCCGAGTAATACTAAATTCGTTAAATGAAAATCAACGTATACCACCTGACATGCTAATTCGGGTATGCCAAAAAATTGCAGAGAAAAGTCTGAGGGAGGATAGTGAGTTATTTGGGATGATTCGAGACTTATACGATGAATATGAAAATATTCAAGATGTTTTTGCTGAACACATTATTAGTGCCTGTATCCCATCTTCACGAGTTCAAAAATACATAGTCAAAGAAAATCAGCCTTAACTCACTATATGTCCTTAGCAACAGTCGTTTGTTATGAGTTTACTAATCCTCTGATTTCAACGTCAATCACTCACGATATAGGTTAATCGTCCTTCGTCACTAGCCTGCCAGACGCTATCATAAATGCCCGGCAGGCTGTTTTCCACTATTAGTCATTCAGGATGCAGACGGCTTCCGGCTGGCGAATGTATGGTATGAGACTCTCGGATATCGTGAATTCCAGGCGCTCTGCGGCCGGACCAATGAAACCAATCGTCATGTCCTGCCCGATGATGATCGAAGCGAACTGGCGCCCTGAAGCTACCAGCACGCCGCCTCCGGTGAGCGCGGAAGCTTTAACGATTCCCTCAGTGACTATCGATTTCATATGGTCCAGCTCGCTCATATTGCCGTTATGGTACCGTCTCAACAGCAGGTTATAACGGGCGGGCGCCAGGGCCATGGTATAAGGCCCGTAAAAACCTGCCCGATCGAGGACGCCGACGGCATTGATGATATCGTTTGCCGCCGTGCCGATTTCAGTCCACGCGGACAGCTTGAGAGAGCCGTGTCCTTTGGTGGTCAGCAGGCCGGACTTTTTTTGAATACCGTTGAATATCAGATCATCTTCCTGCCGGGCGCATTCCAGCGCCGCAGCGGCGACCGGGCCGGTATCGAGGAGCAGAGCATGACTCTCAAAAGCGGCAACGTCCCGTTTTGCCAGGGTGAAACTCGTGCTGATGAGCGCCAGCGACAAGACCTGGCCGGTCACGGGTTCAGATCCGCCTTCGGGATCGCTGAGCGGTACAGCTTTGAGGCCGAGACCATACGGACCTTCGATCGCCAGGAGCCGGCGTCCGGAAAGACGACTCTTCGCCGCTTCCACCATGACGCGATCGAGGGCGTCCCAGGTACCCGGTTCGAGCGGCGCATCATCTCTGGTAAGCAATTTGTTCGGCATATTCTCCTCCTCCTAGTTTCTTAACGACCCGATGGCCGGCGGTTCCGGGGCACTTTCTTCTGCGGGTTCGGCTTCCTCTTCCTCGCCGGCCGCCATGGCATCCACCTCCTCAGCTCCTTCGGCCAGCCATCTTGCTTCATCCCCGGTCAGGATTTCCAGCAGCCGGCTGAATTCCCCGACGTGAACTCGCTCCTCGTTGGCGATATCGATCAGCACTTTCTTCGCCAGGGGATGATCGGTGGCATCTGCATGTGCCATGTACAGGTGGGTAGCCTCATGTTCCGCCGCGACATTGAGCCGGATGGCACGGATCAGTTCCTGCATCGTCATTTTCCGTTCCGGGACCATACCGCTGAATGGTTTTACGAATTCTGGCATTCCTCTGTCCTCCTTTACGATACCGGTCTGAACTGGTCTTTATGCACGAAACAGATCGGACAGACCCAACTGTCCGGGATGTCATCGAATGCCGTTCCCGGCGCTACGCCTCCGTCAGGGTCTCCCACTTCCGGGTCATAAATGTAGCCGCAGACTTCACACTCATATTTCTGCATTTCTGTCTCCCGGCCTCAGGACACCGTGACGGCTTTTTCAGACTGCCACAAACCGTGGATATTGCAGTAGGCCGTGGCATAGAGCGTGCCGGACTTGCCGGTTTTCATGGACGTAGCTGCTCCGTGATGGGTATAAATGGTGCTGGTGTCCGGCCCATCCACCGATTCCCCGTGTGCTGAAAACTGGAAATACCCGATCTCGTACGGGAACTTCTCACCTTCCGGGTGAAAATAAAGTTTGATCCAGACGATGTGGTGCGCGGTCGTGTTGGGATGGGCGATTTCCTTGCCGATGGTGGCCTTGACCTCGAACATTTCGCCGGCCTTGACCGTGTCCGGACACTCTATGACCGGAACATGCTTTTCGGTCTTCCAATCGGCTGTTTGATAGAGCCTGCCGATAGTTTCAGTTGTCATCTGACATCTCCTTTCCGGTTTTATTGAGAGGCGCTTTGATATTTCAGTTGGTTCTCGATGTATTCCTTGAGAGCCGTGGCGTTATTGTGCTCGGTATCACGTGAACTGTACAGCAGAATGACATCGCCGCGACCGGCGGCTTCGACAATGGACATCCACGCGGGAGCGCCGGAGTCAAGTTCATCAAAGTAGCTTTTTTTAAACGATTCCCATTCTTCGCCGGCATGAAAACGCTGCCGTAATGCATCGCTCGGGGCTGCATCCCGCAGCCAGACGGCTTTGATCTCATCTTTTTTTAGTCCGCGCGGCCAGATGCGGTCGACCAGGAACCTTTCTCCTTTCAATTCATTCTCGACATCGTAGGCACGGCGGGTGTAGATCATGGCCGTCAATCAAAATACCTGATGATAGCTCGGCTGAAGGCAGGAAGATCGTCAGGACGCCGGGAGGTGATGAGGTTGCCGTCTTTGACCACTTCTTCATCGACCCATTCCGCCCCGGCGTTCTTGAGGTCGATCGCTACGGAAGGCCAGGACGTCATCCGTTTGCCCTTGACGATGCCGGCGGAAATCAAAAGCTGCGGTCCATGACATATCGCCGCGACGAGCTTCCCCTGCTGGTACACATCCCTGGCCAGGTCTATCATCGACTGATGGAGCCGCATCTTGTCCGGAGCGTAGCCGCCTGGTATAACCATTCCATCAAACATGCCGGAATTAACATCTTTGGCGGCGGCGTCGGCGGTCACTTCAGCCTGACGTCGTTTGCCGCGGTAGCTGGCTCCGGCCTCGTTGCCGACGATGGTAACAACCGCTTCCGCGTCTTTTATTGCCTTAAGCGGCTTCTCCAGTTCGACATCCTCGTAGTCCTGTTCCACCAGGACGGCTATTTTCTTTCCCTTGATGGTCATGTCATCCTCCCGGCCCCCGTAAAAGAAGCAACGGCATTCTTCAGTAGTTCACAACCTCCGGGTACCATTTTCCAATCAGCGGCAACGGCATACCCAACCCTTCAGGGCTGGCCATCCGCGGGGCAACCCCATATCATCATCAATTATCGGGCGGCGCTCGGATGCCTCATATCCGTAACTATACTCATTTCAAGCCCTGCCCAACCTAACATGCATTCTCCGGGCATGACAGCGGCCTTAACGGCGGGAATTCTCTTTTTCATCCACCGAGTTCAGGTATATATCATCTTGAATTGCGTGAGGATACGGATACATTTACCGGGATGTGTATGCTTACATGTGACGAGGAATGCTGTTAAGGACCATGGAGCATCCCGGAGCGAGGGGGATTCGTTAGCGTCAGGGGAAATATGCGATGATGTTCTCCCGGATTCTTGTTTGCCTGGACCGGACCGTGGAATCGGAATTACTGATCCCGTATGCCGAAGACCAGGCCCGCTGTTCCGGCGGCCGCATCATACTGCTTAATGTCATCGATATGCCGGCCGGTTCCGTCCCTTTTCTGTTCGAGCGTGGTTCCGGGGAAAGACAATCATTATTGGATATGGGCGACGGTGACATCCATGAAAATGAGGTTGATGCGATGAGATACCTGGATAGGCACGCCCTGGCGCTGAGGGAAAAAGGTGTTGCCGCCGAAGGTATCATCATCCGTGGTACCGCGGGGGAATCGATTACAGCCTTTGCCGATGAGAATGATATCGATCTCATCATCATCTCCAACCGGCGACGGACCGGCATCGGCAGGACTGTCTTCGGGAGCGTTACGGACTACGTTCTCCACCACGCCGGAACATCGGTCCTGGCGGTAAGAACGGAAGAAGAGAGCCGCTGATTTTTTTTAGGAGGACTCATGTACGAAAAAATCCTTGTCTGCCTGGACGGTTCGAAGCAGGCTGAAGCTATTTTGCCCTATGTGACCGAAGATGCTCAACATTTTGGGAGCGCACTGCACCTGCTCAATATCATACCGGCGCCGGTCGTGGTAGCACCGGATATTCCGGGCGGCGGGGGCGGGTATATAGAGAGGCCTCGTATGCTGGAGGAAATTCAGGCGGACCAAGACGATGCTTTCAGCTATCTCAGCGGCATCGCTGCCCCTCTCCGTGAGAAGGGCATAACCTGCGAGCCTGTCGTCCTCTCCGGCATGGCAGGGGAAGCAATTATCTCCTACGCGGAAGAGAACGAAATAAACCTTATCGCTATTACTACGCATGGGCGCACGGGATTGAGCCGGGCGTTTACCGGCAGCGTGGCGGACCATGTGCTGAGGCATTCCCGTGCGCCGGTCTTCCTGTTGAAAACCCCGAAAAAGAGGTTACGCAGGAGCTTGACATAACTTATAGGCGGTCGCATGCCTGAACTACCTGACGTTGAAGTATTCAAGAAGTTCTTCGAGGAGCATTCGCTGAACCGAAAGATACAGCGAGTGGAAACGCTTAGCGAGGACATCCTGGAAGGCGTTAACGCCGGCGAACTAAACGACCGGCTGGCCGGCAGGGGTTTCGAGGGTGGGTACCGGCACGGCAAGTATCTCTTCGGTCGAGTGACGGAGGACGGGTATGTGGTCTTTCACTTCGGTATGACCGGATACCTCGACTATGTCGAGAACGGTGAGGAACCACCCCGCCATGCTCGCGTGCTGTTCCGGTTCGAAAACGGTGACAGCCTTGCCTATATATCGATAAGGAAATTCGGCTATGTTTCTTTGACTGACAGCATCGAGTCTTTCACCCGGCGTCACAGCCTGGGACCGGACGCCCTTTCTGAAACCGTCGATTTTACCGCGTTCAAGTCTGCCCTTAAGGGTACGAACAGCGCCATTAAGACCGTCCTCATGGACCAGGGAAGGATAGCCGGCATCGGCAACGATTACTCGGATGAGATCCTTTTCCAGGCCCGGATACACCCCAAACGGCCTGCTGCCGGTCTGAGCGAAGATCAAATGTCAAAACTCTGTACGGCCATGAAGCAGGTACTTGTCACCGCCATCGAGGCGGGCGCAGATCCGTCCCGTCTGCCGGATTCCTACCTGCTGCCGCACCGTAAGAACGGCGAGAACTGTCCCTGCGGCGGGACCGTCAGGGCGGAGAAAATATCGGGGAGGACAGCTTACTACTGTCCCAAATGTCAGAGCTGACAACAGCTCGGGGGAGGTTGGTCAATGACCACAAGGACAACACAGTTTACCCGCTGGTTTGAAGAGACCGGTAACAAGGATGTGCCCGAGGTAGGCGGGAAGAACGCCTCGCTCGGGGAGATGGTACGGGAACTGAAGGACAGAGGCGTAAAAGTGCCGGACGGGTTTGCCACTACGGCGGAGGCCTACCGGACGTTCCTCAGTGAAAATGGACTGGTAGAACGCATCCGCTCGGCCATCGGCGCATGGGAACGAGGGGACAAGACCCTCTCTCAAACCGGCGAGTCTATCCGCCGGATGATCCTGGAGGGAAAGTTCTCCGTTGAACTCGCCGGCAACATCCGCGACTCATATCAGGAACTCGGTCGGCGGTACGACCAGGATAATGTCAGCGTAGCGGTACGGAGCAGCGCCACGGCGGAAGACCTGCCGGAGGCGAGCTTCGCCGGGCAGCAGGAAAGTTTCCTCAACGTGGTCGGTGAAGATGCCGTGCTGGATACCTGCCGTCGCTGCTATGCTTCGCTGTTCACGGACCGCGCCATCAGCTACCGGAAAGAAAAAGGGTTCGACCACATGGACATCGCGCTTTCCGTAGGCGTTCAGAAAATGGTCCGCTCGGACTTGAGTTGCTCCGGCGTCATGTTCTCGCTGGATACCGAGAGCGGCTTCCGGGACGCCATCGTCATTGACGGCTCGTGGGGACTCGGGGAAGCGGTCGTGCAGGGCGCAGTCAACCCGGACACCTACATGACGTTCAAGCCGCTGCTGGAGAAACGGAACCGCAGGCCCATCATCGGGAAAACACTCGGGGAAAAAGCCATCAAAATAGTATACGCCGAAGGCGGCGCCGAAAGGACCCGCACCATAGACACGACCGAGGATGAACGCAGCCGTTTCGTCCTGAACGATGAAGAAATTCTCAAGCTGTCCCGCTGGGGCGCCATCATCGAAGAGCATTACGGGAAACCGATGGACATCGAATGGGCCAGAGACGGAGAGTTAAACGAACTGTTCATCGTGCAGGCGCGCCCGGAGACCGTGGAATCCCAGAAACAGGGCGCGACGCTGAAAACCTACACGCTGAAGGAACGCGGCGAACTCCTCGTCAGCGGCCTGAGCATCG
>CAZQQL010000115.1:0-8719 GCA_964595455.1 uncultured Dehalococcoidaceae bacterium | reverse complement strand
GGAGGGACTAGCGCACGCACTACTTTTACAGGCAGGCACACATGACATAATGCTGGTCCGCGAATAGACTAAAAGAAAATGGTCTTACTCCGGGTTGGCTATGTCTTTACTGCGTAACCTGCTGCGACTAACCGTTAGCACGTTATTGGTCGTGCTGGTGACGGCCACTGTTCCGGCTCCGTCCTTCGCCGGTTGGTCTTCAAATTTTGTTGGTCCCGATGCTCAGTCTCTGTATGCACCCATTCCCGGTAACCCATGGAATACTTTCCTTGGCGCGGACGGGACGGACTTCGGGTATGACATCGCGGTCGATGGTGAAGGGAATGTCTATATCACCGGTTCCAGCGATGCGGACTGGGGAGGATCGCCCGTCAACGCGCATGCCGGCGGAGAGGATGCCTTTGCCGCCAAGCTCGATAGCTCAGGCGTACTTCTCTGGCATACTTTTCTCGGCGGCGGCGGGACAGATTACGGCAACGAAATAGACGTCGATGCTGCCGGTAATGTCTATGTGACAGGCTGCAGCAGCACCGACTGGGGAACGCCGGTCCGGGCCTATGGCATCGGGGTCGATGTCTTCGTCGCCAGCCTCAACGCTACCGGCCATCTCCAGTGGAGCACGTTTCTCGGCGGCGCCGGCAACGATTACGGCAAAGGCATTGCCGTGGCCGGAGACGGCCACATCCTCGTGTCCGGTGACAGCGAAGTCAGTTGGGGCGCTCCAGTCCGCCTATTCACTAATTTTACGACGGATGCATTTGCCGCAAGGCTGGATGCCAGCGGTAGCCTTGAATGGAATACCTTCCTCGGCGGAAACGGCAACGATTACGGTTACAATATCGCGGTAGACACGGGAGGCGACGCTTATATCACGGGAGAAAGCGATGTTTCCTGGGGTACGCCGGTGAGGGCGCATTTCGGCGCTACCTATGATGTCTTTACGGCCAGGCTCGGTTCGGACGGCGCTCTTGCCTGGAACACATTCCTGGGCGGTGGCGGTGCAGACTATGGCAATGGCGTGGCGGCCGACGACGAAGGCAACGTCTATGTGGCCGGTTTCGGCAATGCCTCCTGGGGGGCTCCGGTACGGGCCTATTTCGGCTCGACATTCGATGCTTTTGCCGCCCGGCTGAGTTCTTCCGGTAACCTGACCTGGAACACGTTCCTCGGCGGCAGCGGGGATGATTTCGGCAATGGCATCGCTGTGGGCGGCGGTAATATCTTGATTTCAGGCGACAGCGGTGAGAGCTGGGGAGACGACCCGGTCCGCGCGCATGACGGGGCATCCGATGACGTTTACGCCGCCAAACTGAACTCCAGCGGCAATCTCACCTGGAACACGTTCCTCGGCGGCACGGGATTCGATTTCAATTACGGTGTCGCTGTCGATTCCGGCGGCAACGTCTATGCTGTTGGGGACAGCGATGATACCTGGGGCGATGCACCCGTCCGGGCGCATTCCGGAACGTCAGGCGATGTTTTTACGGTTAAACTCACCGGCAGCGGCGCCCTGACTGTGCCGGAGATGGTCGTGAAGAACGGGGATGTCGAGATAACCTGCGGCGACGATTCGCCTTCCGGGGTCGATGGCACAGACTTTGGGGAAATAGATATCAATGGGCCAACGTCATCTCACACATTCAGGATTCATAATACCGGCCCGGCCGACCTTGTCCTATCCGGCGTTCCGAACGTGGCCGTCAGCGGCGATAATGCGGCCGACTTCACAATCACCGCCCAGCCGACGTCACCGGTAGCTTCCGGGGACAACACGACGTTCCAGGTGCGGTTCGATCCCTCGGCGATCGGCGCCAGGAACGCGCTCGTCACCATCGTCAATGATGATATCGATGAAAATCCTTACTCTTTCAATATCACCGGTACAGGTATCATCACGCCGGAGATAAACATCAAACAGGGCGTGAACAATATCATCGACGGCGGTTTGTACGGGTTCGGCGCTCATCAGGTGACGACAGTGACCGATGTCGAGTTCGTCATCGAGAACACCGGAGCAGCCAATCTGACCTTGACGCTGCCGTTCGCGCTCGTGGGGGACGCCGATTTCAGCATTACGGCCAACGCCTCAGCTATCGTGCTTCCCGGCGAGAACACCACGTTCACGGTACGGTTTACCCCGCTCAGTCTTGGGGCGAGGTCTGTCACCATCAACATCATTAATAATGACGGAGACGAGAACCCCTACAACCTGACCCTCGGTGGGACAGGCCTTCCGGCCCCGGAACTGGATATTTCCTGCGGTGGAACGGGCATCCTGGACGGGGGAACGTATGACTTCGGGAGTCACAGCAGCGGTACGGATACCGATGCGGTATTTCTCATTGAAAACACCGGCTCGGCCAATCTGACCCTGACCCTCCCGCTGACCATTGCTGGGGCGGACGCCGGGCAATTCGCCATCATATCTCAACCTTCGGAGAATGTAACCATTTCAGAGAACACCACGTTCACCGTGCGGTTCTCTCCGACCGGCGGCGGCGTCAAGACGGCTTCGATCAATATCACCAGCTCCGACCCGGATGAAAATCCGTACAACCTGGTTCTCACCGGTACCGGCTCGGTTCCTCCCGGTGGTGGGTCTCCCGCGCCCTATCCCGTACCCGTACCGGGACCTGAATCTGCGCCCGGACCGGCGGGGCGCATCATTGCGGTGATCGACGCGGAAGGCGGCGTCGCAGCGCTCGACAGCCTCGGGAACCCGGTGACATTCACCGGGAACTGCATAACCATCTCCGACAATGGTTCGGCGCTGACCGTGCACATCCCGGTCGCGCTGGGTGAAGGCGAAGAACTCGCTTCTTTTACCGATGCCTCCGGGATGACCTACGCAGAACATGAACTAACGGTTCCCTGTTCCGCGATGGGTGAAGACCGGGCGATGACCGTTCTGGATGAAAACGGAGAACTGGACGCGACTATCGTCCTGCGGACCGGCGAATGCCGGGGAACGGGAAATGAAGCCGTTGCTGAAGTGCTCGGTATCTCCATCCTGACCGGAACAGCGGAAAAACCTCTGACGGTGCTCGATCTACTGTACCGGGAAACAGCCGCATCGCTCAGCCTGGACCTGGCGGACCTCCCTGACGGCGCGGTTCTCCGGATATCAACATCTCTTGGCAACGGGCTCGATGCCGCCCGAGCGTTCCGGAACGCCGCTCAGGATGCGGGACTGGGGGACATATCGTTCGGGTTTATCCTGCACGTTGAAAAGACGGGACTCACGAACGGCGAAGATGTCCGCTCGGCGATCGTCACCATGGCCATCAGCCCGGACTGGGTCGCGGACAACGGCGGGACCGGCTCGGTGCTTGTTATCCGTTATGATGAGGAGACCGGCCTCACCGAGGTTCTGGAAACCGTTTATATCGGCGGCGATGATAACGGCCTGGCTGTGTTCGAGGCTTTGTCTCCGAACGGCCTTTGCAGCTTTGCCCTGGTAGCGGCGGGACCCGTCCCGGCGTCGATACCGCAAACGACCCCTTCTCCGGTCGCTACGGCAACGACTACAGCCGTGACCACATCGACTTCGGCGGCAATTCCCGCCCTGACCGACATCCTCCCCACAGAAACATTCGAGCCGCAGAACATCGAGCAGCCGGAAGAGACCGGCCTGGCCTGGTGGAACCTCACGGCGCTGGCGGCGCTGCTCTCCATGATGGCCCTGCTGTTCATCGCCTGGCGCCGCAGCCGGGTGACCCCGGCAAAGCCGGTCCAAACGCCGCCGCCACCGGAGGATGTGGTACAATGAGGTGAATCCCCCGAGGAGCCACCCGCTGTGCTGCACGTTTTCATCGGAGACGACGATTATACCATCCGCAAGGCCGTGGAAGAGGTCCGGAAATCCGCCGGCGACCCCACCGCGGTGATGACCAACACCTCAGTCCTGGACGGAAAACAGGTCTCCCCCGCTGAATTGAGGCAGGCCTGCGAGACCGTGCCGTTCCTCTCCGATAAGCGCCTCGTCATCGTGGAAGGACTGCTGGAACGGTTCGAGGCCGGAGCGAAAACCGGACGCAAGAAGTCCGCGAAGAAAGACACTGATCCCGAACCGTGGAAGGTCATCGCGGACGGCATTAAAGCGCTGCCGGACTTCACCGAACTCATCATCATCGGCGGGGACATCAAACCGGCCAATCCGCTCCTCAAGGAACTCATGCCCACCGGCCGGGTCAAGGCCATGAAGAAGCTGAAATCGGCCGAGCTGAAGTCATGGATCAACAGGTACGTCACGGAAAAGGGCTCGAAGATATCCCCGGCGGCGGTCAGTACTCTCGTCGAATTCGTCGGCAGTGATCTCTGGGTGATGTCCTCCGAGATCGAGAAACTCTCCCTGTACTGCGGCAAACGCGAGATCGACGTCAGGGACGTGAAGGAACTCGTCAGCGCCACCCAGGAAGCCAACATCTTCAGCATGGTGGACGCCATCCTGGAAGGCAAAACCGCGACTGCCCAGGGGCTGTACCACCGGCTCCTCGCGGACGGGGTCGCCCCGTCCCATCTCCTCGTCATGATCTCGCGCCAGGTGCGTATCATTTACCAGATGAAGGAGATGCGGAAGCAGAACAAACCCCGCCAGGAGATCGCCGCGGCGCTGGGGCTCAACCTGGAATTCGTCCTCAACAAGGCCTGGGCGCAGGCTGACAAGTATTCCCTGGAGCGGTTGAAGGAGATCTACCACCGGCTGCTGGATACCGACCTTGCCATCAAGACCGGGCAGTACGATGGCGAACTCGCCCTGACCATTCTCATCGCGGAAATGGGGCCTGCCCCGTCCGCCCGCCAGTAGGTATACTGTGAGTATGAACCAGTCAGTTAACAAACCGGTCCTCGCCGTGGATATCGGCGGCACCAAGATCCTGCTGGCGCTTATCTCCCGGGCCGGTGAAATGCTGGCGCGGCAGCGGATCCCCACCCTTGATGAGCACGGCTACGAGAAGGTCATCCGCCGCCTTAACGAAGCAATACGGGAGTTCCTGGATGACCAGGGAATAGATGAGGCCGGCATTTGCGGCATCGGTATCGCCTGTGCGGGCGGCATCGATACGAAACGCGGCGTAGTAGTCACACCTTCGCCGAACCTCCCTGACTGGCACGACATCCCGCTGGCAAAGATGGTGAGGCGGGAGTTCGATGTCCCGGTCCAGGTGGTTAACGACGCCAGCGCCGCCGCCCTCGGCGAGCACCACTACGGGGCCGGCCGCGGTGTGGACGACCTGGTTCTGCTGACGCTCGGCACCGGCATCGGCGGCGGGATCATAATCGACGGCAAGCTCTACCTCGGAGCGTCCGGGGCTGCCGCGGAGATCGGGCACATGACGGTTGCGGACGGCCCGCCGTGCGGCTGCGGGAACGTTGGCTGCCTGGAACGGCTGGCCTCCGGGACAGCGGTGGAAGAGGACACGATCATGCGGCTCGAGCGCGGCGATGTCTCCCTCCTGCTGGAGATGACCTGCGGGAACATCCGGGAAGTGACCGCCAAGATGGTCGGGGAGGCCGCCCGGCTCGGCGACGGGCTGGCGCAGGACGTCCTGGCGCGGGCAGCGTATTACCTCGGGGTAGGGTGCGTCAACCTGGTCAACATCTTCAACCCGGAGATGATCATCTTTGGCGGCGGAATGTCCGCCCTCGGCGATTTTCTCCTCCAGCCGGTCCGCCGGCTCGTGGACGAGCGGGCCTTCGGGATATCATCACGGGCGGTCAAAATTGTCATTGCGGAACTCGGCAACGAGGCCGGAGTTTACGGGGCGGCGGGGTACGTGATGGGAAGTTAGGGCGTGTCATCGCGAGCCCCGATGAATCGGGGCATGGCGATCTCGATGTCCGGTCTCGCATGATTTGCTAGTTCTACCAACGGGTTCAAGCAGAACCTGTTCGGAATTTGCGCTAAAATCCTCCGAGTGTGGAGTGTCTGTTTTTGGCGCAAAAACTCCTCCTGTTCTTACGGGTGCCTTCTTCAAAGCGGGAGGATTTCTCTATTCAGTTATTAAGGTTCAAAGGACCCCACCGTTCCATTCCAACACCGGAGAAGACCCATGCATATAGCGGTCCTCACAGTACACTCCATTATCCGGCGGTCTACTTTAATAATAGACGTCCCGGATAAACGCGATCCCGCTCCCTACGGTAAGCCGGGTAGACGGGACAGGCGCTTTCCACCCATTGTACTCGGTCTCTGCCGGAGCGGAACCTGGTAAACAGGCCCGGATTCCAGCTTCAGACGGTGGAGGAAGGAGGTCGGCGTATCCTTTAGTGGTTCTATAATAGTACATGTGTTCTGTATTTGTCAATGAAGTTTTGTCACTTTTTTGGGGAAGTCAAAAGTGAGAAGTCAAAGGTCAAAAGAACAAGTTAAAAGTAAAAAGTGGGTGATGGGCTGAGACCTGACTGGTTTGGCGGGTTTCTTTTGTATTTATACTGTTTCGGCGAACTTACAGTCCGTCCTACGGTTACTGTAGAATACACTTCACCGCTAGGTCTTCCTTCGACTCCGCTCAGGATGGGCTCTCTTCGGCATAGCCGAGAGGAGGCGATATTCTATACGGTGCGATTCTTCGTATTATACCCTGGTTATTTCTTCACTCGACGCTTGAGTAAGGCTTTCGTTAGTTGGTAATCGGTCTCCAGGTTCAGCCAGAACCTGGCAGGTATTTCCGGCATTACTCCTCAAGCTGCAAGGCGGTCTCCGCGGTAATTGCTTTCTTCCCGTTGATGATCTCGTTAATCGCATTGGCGGGCCGTCCCTTGCTTGAGGCCAGTTTCTTTTGAGTAATCCCGCGTGCCTCTATTTCCTCCGCCAGGTATTCCCCAGGCGGGATGGCCATGTCTGGATAGGTATCATTCTTCCGATTGATCAAACAAAAGTTAACCTTCCTGGTTTAGCGAAATGAATAAGTTTACCTTCCAGGGCGTTTCCTTCCTTTTCGTGTTTGCCTTGGCATTCTACTTCTAGGATAAATTGTTGTCAGTCCACATTTCATACAACGCCAACGCTGTTGTCCATTATATGTACCGAACTTGACTAAATCTCTACTCAAACATTCAGGGCATATTGGCATATCTGATCATCCTTTTTTATCACCAGCTATGGTTCTCGATAGATACCAGCAATGTTGCCGGATTCCGGTATATTATTGAACTAATGTTGATATATAGTATATATTATATTTCAGTATATTGACAAACGATTACCCAAACAAGTAAAATTATAGCGTAGTGGAAGAAGACTTAAGCGGGTACCAATTCCACTACGCTAATTTTGTGCCGGTAGCGTTGCATATAAACGCAACCTCCGCATGGTGTAGTGTTCATCTTTCAACACTAATTTACCCGACCGGCGATTGGAGGTGATGTAGACCATTATAACATAGACGCTTAACTGGATACTAAAAACCATCAAATGGAGGTGGAAAATGTTCGAGCCGCGTGTTTGGTATAAATACCTGTTTAAAGTCGGTAATAAAATTAAACATGGCGGGATAACCACGGATCTTTTACGAAGAGCAGCCCAACATCGTTGCGTTTGGCCCTCAGGTCACATCGTTCAAGTAGGTAGGCGTACGACAAAAAGCGCTGCTCTTCGTTGGGAACGACTCAATGGTTTCCAAGCCAACTGTCCTTATTAAGAACTCAATCAATATCGAGCCAATGTTCGTCGACACGGTTCAATATGTCGACGAGCATTGGCGGATAAACATTACGTAAGACCAACAACTATAACCTTCCCGTTGACACCCTCCTCGCCTTACCAATACAATTACACTGTATCTATCCCCTCATTTTGGAGTTGTTCACGTGAAAAGCGACGATTTGCGCAACCTTTACCTGGATTTCTTTACGGAAAAAGGCCATACCGTTATCCCCAGTTCCTCGCTCATCCCCAAAGGAGACCCCACGCTGCTGCTGACCACGGCGGGTATGGTTCAGATAAAACCCTACTTCCTCGGGGAGGCCGTGCCGCCCAACCGGCGCCTGGCGTCCTGCCAGAAGTGTTTCCGCACCACGGACATCGACGAGGTGGGCGATCCCAGCCACCTCACTTTTTTCGAGATGCTCGGCAACTTCTCCGTGGGCGACTACTTCAAGAAGGAGGCCATCGCCTGGGCGTGGGAGTTCGTCACCGAGCGGCTGAAGCTGGAACCCGAGCGCGTCTGGATCACCATCTTCCGCGATGACGACGAGGCCTTCCGCCTCTGGCAGGAGACCGGCGTCCCGGCGGAACGCATCAAGCGGTTCGATGAAAAAGACAACTTCTGGGGCCCGGCCGGTAGTTCCGGCCCCTGCGGCCCCTGCTCGGAACTGCATTATGATTTCAAACCCGGCCAGCCCTGCGGAACGGACTGCGGGCCGAACTGCGACTGCGGGCGTTTCATGGAATTCTGGAACCTCGTCTTCACCGAGTTCAATCAGGACGAGGCCGGCAACCGCACACCGCTGCCGAAGCCGAACATCGATACCGGCATGGGGCTGGACCGCCTCGTGACCCTGATGTCCGGCAGGTCCACCATCTACGAGACGGACATCTTCGCTGAAATACTGGAGACTGTCTCCCGGCTGACCGGTAAAAAGTACGGCGCCAACGCCGAGGACGATAACGCCATGCGCGTCGTGGCGGAGCATGGCCGCTCCATGACCTTCCTCATCGCGGACGGCGTCATACCCGGCAACGAGGGCAGGGGCTACGTCCTGCGCCGCCTGCTGC
>CAZQQL010000114.1:0-8885 GCA_964595455.1 uncultured Dehalococcoidaceae bacterium | reverse complement strand
AGATAATGAGCGGTGACTGGAGTTCAGACGTGTGCTCTTCCGATCTTGGGGAACCCTCACCTTGCCGCTCGCACCATTCACGTGGCGGGGACCAAGGGCAAAGGCAGCACCGCCGCCATGGTCGCCTCCATACTGAAAGAAGCCGGCTGCCGGGTGGGGTTCTATTCTTCGCCGCACCTGCTGTCCTATACGGAACGCATCCGTGTGGATGGAGAGAACATTTCCGAAGCGGACTGGGTGGCGCTGACGGAAGCCGTCCAACCTCATGTAGAAGCAGAGAATGCCGATGGCGAATTCGGGGAACTGACCACCTTCGAGATATTCACCGCTATGGCTTTCCTCCATTTCAGGAACGTCAAAGCGGACTACCAGGTCATGGAGGTCGGACTGGGCGGCAGGCTGGACGCCACCAACGTGGTCCCCGGGCCGGAGGTCTGCATCATCACCTCCATCAGCTACGATCATACGGATGTCCTCGGCAAGACCCTGGACAAGATAGCCGGGGAAAAAGCCGGCATCATCAAGCCGGGCGTGCCGGTGGTTTCCGCCCCGCAGTTCCCGGAGGCGATGGCGGTCATCGAACGGGTCTGCGCGGAAAAGAGCGCCCGTCTCATCCGCGTGGGCGCTGATATCACCTGGCAGCCGGAACAGTTCGATAAGCAGGGACAGTCCTTCCATCTCAACGGCCGGACCGGCAATTACGAGCTCAGGATCCCCCTGCTTGGCGCCTACCAGATGGAGAACGCCGCCAACGCCGTCGCCACGGCGGAACTGCTGGCTGCAAAAGACGCCCGCATCAACGCGGACGCCATGGCCGCCGGGCTGGCAAACGTCAAATGGCCGGGCAGGCTCCATGTCCTGCGTGAGAACCCCACCGTGGTCGTGGATGGCGCCCATAACGCCTATTCCATGCAGCGGCTCGGACAGGCGCTGCAGTTCCACTTCGATTATGACAGGCTGGCCCTCATCCTTGGCTTCGGGAACGATAAAGACGTGTCCGGGATGATGGACGAAGCGGTGCATATCGCAGATGACATCTATATTGTGACATCACGCCATCCCAAGGCTGTCAAAGGAGACATGCTCCGGGAAGAATTCATCAAACGCGGCGCCCGGCCTCACCTGACAGCAAGCGTGAAAGCAGCACTGGAAACCGCCATGTCCGCTGTCGGCCCGAGAGGCCTCGTCTGCGCCGCGGGCAGCATCTTCGTTATCTCGGAGGTGATGGAGCTCCTGGGCGGCTCATAGACCACCTGTGGTGATCCGCGAAAAGAACCGGCGGTTGGGTCCGCCTTGACTGAAACAGGAGGAGGGAAGGCTGATGCCTTCCCTCCCGAACGTCTGGATACCAGTTAGCCCCTGATTACCACCAGTCACACCCCCAGGACCCGCCCCACCCATGTGCTTTTCCATACGGGATGTGGAAATTGCCGTGCTTTTTGTGCCATTTGGCTTTCCATTTTCCCGGACATTCTTTGCCGGTGAAGGCGGTATAAACGACGTTATAGATATCTGTGTTGTCGATGTAGGCGCCGCGGACGGGGTCAAAATTAACGGCCGCTTTCGTAAACAGACGGGCCGCATCACCCTTGGCATGGAACGGTACCAGCGCGTTGGAATGGAACCAGTGGTACCAAACCGCGCCGGGCAGTTGACCCTTTCCGTTATTGATGATTGGGTTGAAATCAGGATTAGAATCAGGACCCCAGAGATAGCCGCAGTCATGGTCCGTGGTAACGATGACCATGGTCTCTCCCCAGTTGCTGTTTTTCTGCACCCATTTGCAGACGGCTTCGACTGACCTGTTAAAGTCGATCTGTTCTTCGATCATGTAGGACAGCCATCCGTCATTATTGTTCACACCAAAGTGTCCTGCCCAGTCGACAGCCCCGCCTTCGACCATCAGGAAAAAGCCGTCTCTGTCATTATCGAGGACGTTCAGAGCCGCCTTGGTCATCTCCTCCAGAGTCGGTACGTTCTCATTGAAGGGATCGGTGTACGGGCCCTCGGGTGAAGGATCATAACCTGTCCGGTATGCTTGGAGCGTTTCGTATACCTTGGGGATACCAAGGACCCGCTTGGGGGTCTTTCCTTTGGCCATGTCCTGGAATTCAGCTTGATCACGGATAACGGTCCAGGTATCCGGCGAGCCGTTGCCGTTGGCGTCGGCCCCGGTGACGAAGCCGTCATCGGTGATATCCAGCCAGGCACTCTCACCGACATATTTGTATTTGGGAGCAGCCCGGAGTTGGGCGGCATCGTCGTAGTCTGCAGAGCCGCAAGCCATGATCACATCAACTGCGCTGTTGTAGATCATGTAATCAGCGATGCTGAGATAATCACCGCGGTTCGGATTATGCGCCACGAAACCGGCTGGAGTGGCATGCGAGATGGGTACGCTGCTGACGACGCCGGTGGCTTTACCCAGGCTTTCGGCGTATTCAGTGATGTTCGGTAACACATTATGATCGACATCCACCCCGAGAGCACCATCATGCGTCTTGGTTCCGGTGGACATAGCCGTCGCGGAAGAAGCGGAGTCAGTGGCATTGTTCAGGTATGCCGGGTCAAGCGGGTCATTCCACATCGCGTAATTGAAATCACTCCACATTGCCTCGGGATCATACCCCTGGATCTCGTAACCGGTATGAGTGTACCCGGTGATGTTCCCGGCGCTATCATATACATACTCATAAGTGCGCTCCCACTCATAAGTACTCATGGCGAGCCGGACCGGGAATTTCTCGTAGACCTGTTTGCCGTATTTGCCGTACTGGTAGTAGTCTGCGGCCAGCCAGCCATTATAGCCGCAGCCGTCCGATATCAGGACAATGACGTTTTTAGCCAGAGGTTTGGCATACCCTTTGGCCATGACCGCGGAGCCCATGGTCATCATGAGAACAGCCACGATGCAGAACGCGGCCGCAATGATGATTAATTTCCTTGACTTCATTTTGTCACTCCTTTTTCCTTTGGTTGTTCAGGGGTCTATGACTGATTTCTAACGCTGGCCACCTCCTTTCAGGAATCCCGAGCAGGTTGAGAATTCTTCCGGTTATTTGAGTCCCATTGCCTGGGTCCTCCGCGTTGGAGTGACCGCTCCGGCGCAGACCCGGCCCATCTGTGGGTAATCTTGCCTTTCATCATTTGGTCATGTATGAATTACTTTTATGTGATTTAATCACAAGTGATATATATTAGTACGCAGAAAAACCCTGTGTCAATACTTACTTCAAGCTGTGTGGGATACTTAATGAAAACTTAATAGTTCAAGGGTAATCTGCTAAAAAGGACCGGGGGATTCATGTAACATGGTGAATTATTGTATAATATAACGAACAGTGAAATTACGAGTATTGCTGACGGACAGGAAGGAACGCTATGCCGGCCCGATTTACATTTTCTCAACCCGTCATGAAGACCTGGATGCTTATCCACCAGACCCACAATCTGCTGACCAGGTCTGAGAATGCCGTGTTCGGCAACCTGGACCTGACCACCCGCAAACACGCCGTCCTCCTGGCACTCTCAAACATCAAAGGGCCGGTGACAGTCATAGACGTAGCACGCTGGCTGGACAGGAACGCCAACGGCATCAGCATGCTGGTAGACAGGATGGAGCGGGACGGCCTGGTCAGCCGGGTGCGGGATCTGCCGGACCGGAGGACTGTCCGTCTCGAAATGACGCCCAAGGGCGAAAAAATCCTCAAGGAAGCCAACAAGCTTTCCAAAGAAATGATACGGGATGTTTTTTCCGAACTCTCGGAAGAAGAAATGGCGAACGTGAGCGCCATGCTGGACAAAGTACGGAACCGGACCTTTTCCTTCCTCAAGCTGGAGAAACCATCCGATGTCCAGGTCCTGCCCGAGCAGCCCAAGGCCTGATGATACCGACCGGAGCTATTCCGGCGTTTTCAGCGTTTTCTTCAGATCGACGATGAGCGCCCCAACGAAATCCACGCCGAGCCGGCGCGGGAAGCGGAGGTCATCCACTCTCTTCTCGCCCTTGGCAAGGTCCAGCAGGTCTCCCCTCGCCACGATGTTGTGAGAAGGCATGTTGCAGCGCTTGGCATACTTTTCCCGAACATCGAAGAGTCTCTTGAACAGCCGCCGTTGTTCCTCGTTCAACTGAGAATAGCCTTTTACTTTGCGGTAGCGGTCCGAGGGGTCCCGTGTATAGTCCCGGACCTGGATATGCATGTTTTTCAGAAAGAACCGGTCCATCAGTCCGGCATCCACCAGCCGCCGGTAAATCGCGTCTTTAAGAGCGTGGAGATAAAAGACATCGTTCAGAGCGTATTCGATGGCATCCTTGGCGAGCGGGCGTTTCAGCCAGTTCTGTTTCTGGAACTTTGATTTCTTTTCCAGCACCACTCCCAGTTCGGCCCCGATGACGGAGTGAAGGTCCCTTTTCTCATAAGCCAGGAAGTCCACCGCCGGGCGCAGGTCCAGCACCGGCTTGATCTCGATGTTGTAGACGTTCTTCAGCAGCGGCAGGTCCGAAGACACATCATAAACTATCTTCAGGACGTCCTCGCTCTCGAACAGGGGACGAAGCGGTTCCACACCCGTTTCAAGAGGATCGATGAGGACGAGCTGCTCTCCGTCACAAATCTGGACGAGACAGAGCTGTTCGCCATAGACATGACGGTTCAGTTCAGCTTCGATATCCAGCGCGATAACGACGTTTTTCTTTTCATCATAGGACTTGACGTAAGTCCTGAGCGCTTTTTTGGTCTTGATGTAAAGATAATCCATTCGTTTGTTGCGTTTAGCTCGTTATTGCGAACAATTTTTTTACGTATTGGCCGTTTTTCGGTAAAATGGCCGGTTTTTCCTATTGCCAAGCAGCTAACAATTTCTTAGAATAAAGCAAACGCTTCTTTCCTTGATGACCACCTGGTGACAGCACATTGTCTGGTGGACATCGGGAGGCATCCTTCTTTATTAAAACATACCAATCAGATAAGAGCAAAGTACCGCTGAAAAAATTTAGATCGGAGTGTATGATGAAAAAACGCCTCGCTGGTCCTGGAATACTGGCATGGATCACGGTACTACTCCTTTTACTTACCTCATGTGAATCAGCTCCCCTGGCATCATTTTCAGCCTCTCCATCAGACGGCAGCGCTCCCCTTACCGTTGCTTTCACCAATACATCAGGCGAGGCGGACCATTATGACTGGAATTTTGGAGACGGCAACTCCCTTACAACCTACACCTTGGCTGAGCCAGCCCAACATGAATACAACAAAGCCGGCACCTACACCGTCAACCTCACAGCCTCCAAAGGGAAAAAACCATTGACAGGCTCGGCCGCGTTGACCGTCAAGGTGAACCCCGGCGCGATCTCCACCGTAACCGTGGCACCCGCCAATATCGAATTAGGCATCGGGGAAACCTGTGAATTCAGCGGTTCCGCCACGGATGCCTTCGGGAATCCAATAACGGGGGCAAATAACGATTGGCAATCCGATGCCGGCAAAGTGACTAACGGCTCGTTCACGGCGGGCGCTAAAGCCGGCGCCTTCCCCCAGGGAGTCGCCCTGGTCATGGAAAAAGACGGCGTTGAAGTTACCGGGTATGCGGATATCACCATTCTACCTGATCCCCTGGACAGCGTTTCCATAGTAGATGCTGAAGTTACAGCCGGGCAAACACTCCAGATGAAATATCTGGCTAAAGACAGCCACGGGAACACCATAGAAGGACTTGACGCTTCCTGGTCGCTGGCTTCTGTCTATCAAGGCTCGATCAGCGAGAACGGCCTCTTGACGGCGGGCGCCAGGACCGGCAGTGTCTCCGGCCTGGTTCAGGTGGAAATAACTGACGGTACAAAGACGCTGACTGCTTGCGGAGATGTGACCGTCATCGCTGGCCCCCTGGCCCGGTTGGGCATAGCACCGGACCCGGTGGAAGTAGGGATCGGTATGACCCAGCAGATGGTCGCCGCGGGGGCGGATGAGTATGGGAACAGGATTGCTGACCTGACCTTCACCTGGGAAGCGGATGTTGAAGCAGGCTCCATCACCGCAGACGGCCTGTTCACGGCCGGCGAAACACCCAAAACAGTGACCGGCGGCGTTACAGTAACCTGTACGGAAGGCTCCGGGGTACAGAAGGTCTCGGTCAGCGTGAAGGTCGTACCTGACCGGATAATCTTCATTTCGTATCCGGAAGACCGGTCGGAAGACCCGGCTTGGTTTATCATAGATGCCGATGGCTCCAACAGGAAACAGCTGTCCGCTAACAGCGAAGCCCTCGAGCAGGGAGCCTGTAGTTCACCGGATGGCCGCCGTATCATCTACGCGGAATCTGAGAATCTGTACTTCATGGATACCACCGGGAACTGGCAAGCTCCCTTGCTGTCTGGACAAAGGTCTTTTGAACCTGCGTTTTCACCGGACGGCACCAGGATAGCCTATCAGTGTTGTATCACGGATATGTCCGAGATATGGACGATGGATATCAGCGGCGGGAACAGGGTCCAGTTAACCAATAATTCGTATTACGATGATTTTCCAACCTGGTCTCCCGATGGCAAGCAGATAGCCTTTGCCTCTGACAGAAACGGCAGCATCAATATATACGTCATGGACTCTGATGGCAAAAAGCAAACTGCACTGACCAATTCCACGCTTTTCCTCGATTTGTGTCCCAGGTGGTCCCCGGTTTCTGATGACGATATTGTCTTCTTCGCCGCCCGGAGCGCGGTGGGCACGTGGGGAATCTACATCGTCCACCCCTCGAATAAAGTCGTCGATACAGTATACTCAAAATCAGAGCTTCACTGTCTCTATGCCGATTGGGCTCCGGACGGGCGCCGGATAGTGTTCTGCGGATCGGACGCGAATAGTGATGCTCTGGTTGCGGACATCTTTATCATAAACAAAACAGGCTCAGAATTTAAGACCCTCCTGCACGACGGAAGGGTCAACATCTGCCCGCATTTCATGCCGAGAATGTGCGGAGTCACTGTTACCGAGGCATCGGTCGTTTTCAAGAATACTCCTTCCAAGGTCGCCGCGCGCACGGCGGAAGAACTGACATCACTCATCCAGGATGCCGTCGTCCGGATAGAAACGGACCTTGGCACGGGCTCCGGTTTCATCATCGGTTCCGAAGGCCTTATCCTGACCAACAATCATGTCGTCCATGAAGCGGAAACCATTTCCGTGTATCTCTCCGATGGCTCCAAGTATAATGGCATGGTAGTAGGTACGGATTATGTCCACGATATCGCTGTCATCAAGATCGTTAAAACCGGCCTCCATGCCCTTGAGTTCAAAGACACCAGCAGCATCAAGCTGGCCCAGCCTGTCATCGTCCTTGGGTACCCGTTAAGCAAGGAAAACCTGGCCGTTACCAGTGGTCTCGTTTCATCCATCGAATATGACAGCGGAAGGAACGTACTGTGGGTTCAGACCGATTCAGCCATCAATCCCGGGAACAGCGGCGGCCCGATGCTGGATATGGAAGGGAATGTCGTCGGCATGGTTTCCGCCAAGCTGGTAGGCGTCTCGGTTGAAGGAGTCGGGTTCGCCATCTCGTCGAACACCCTCAATACATTCCTGGAGCGCCTGAAAGCGGGAGAGAAGATCGAGTCGTTCGAATAGTCGGTCCGGGAACTATGCGCCGCCGCGCGCTTCCCCGGTGCGGGCTATGATAAGCAAATCATCACCGCTGCGGCGGACTCGCTCGACATTGAGCGGTACGGCGTCGGCGACCTCTTCGATATCGAGGTTGCCGATCGCCTCGACGCCGCTGCCGATGATCCGGGGCGCGATAAAGACGAACAGCCTGTCGGCGAACCCGCTCTTCAGAAAGGCGGTCAGCACGGACGCGCCGCCTTCGACGAGGACCGAGGTAACGTTCCGCTTGCCGAGCATTTCCAGCAGGTGGTAGATATCTACGAGGCCTGAGGCGTCCTCCGCTACCTCGATGATGTCCACGCCCCGTCCCCGGAGCCCGGACATCCGGGTCTGATCGGCGGCGCCGGTCACCGCAATGAGCGTTTTGGCCGTATCCTGGTCTTTGAGCAGGCGGGCCTTCTCAGGGATACGCAGGTACGAATCGAGCACCACGCGGAGAGGGTTGCGCCCTTTGACGAGCCGGACGGTGAGTTCCGGATTATCGGTGATGGCGGTCCGCGCCCCTACCATGATTGCGTCATGTGTGGCGCGCAGCCAGTGGGTCATCTTGCGGGACGGGAGAGAACTTATCCATTTGGCGTCCCCGGAGGCAGTGGCGATGCGGCCGTCCAGGCTCTGCGCCCATTTGAGCGTCACGAACGGAAAACCCGTGGTGCGGTGCTTGATGTAAGTCTCATTAAGATCTCGGCTTTCGGCCTCCAGGACGCCGGTAGTGACGGCTATGCCGTGTTCCTCCAGCTTGCGGATGGACTTGCCGGCCACCCGGTCGTCCGGGTCCTGCATGGCGATGACCACCCTGCCGAGCTTCTCCCGCAACAGGGCGTCCACGCAGGGCGGCGTCTTGCCGTAATGATGGCACGGCTCCAGCGTCACGTACATGGTGGCCCCGGCCACGGCTTCTTTAGCGTTCTTGATGGCGTCTACCTCGGCGTGGTCGCCGCCGTAATGACGATGATAGCCCTCCGCGATGACCCGGCCTTCTTTTACGATGACAGCGCCGACCATGGGATTGGGGCTGGTCCAGCCCAGTCCCCGCCGCGCCAGGCCGAGGGCGCGCCGCATGAATACTTCATCCCGGGTTTTTTCGATAGTCATGACACAGGTACCTTGCGTTCCTTGCTGGTATTATAACGTACGTTCCGGGGCTTTACCAGAAACGGCGAGCTTGCGTGCATGAGGCTGATTTGATAAAATGAGAATCTGAGACATGCGCCGTTAGCTCAGTTGGTAGAG
>CAZQQL010000113.1:0-8925 GCA_964595455.1 uncultured Dehalococcoidaceae bacterium | reverse complement strand
TGTACAGGTTGATGTCCTTGTCCGGGTCTTCCCGGTCCAGGAACAGCAACTGGGCGATGATAAGGTTGGCTATCTGGTCGTTAATCGGCGTGCCGAGCATGACGATACGCTCTCTCAGCAGCAGGGAGTAGATATCGAAGGCGCGTTCTCCCCTGGCACCGCTCTCGATGACCATGGGTATGACGTTACTGGGCTGGTTCATTCTTTTGTTCCTCCTCCTTCATAGGTGCTTCCCCCGGGTCGGACGACGGCGGGGCCGCTTCCCCGTAGGTGGGTTCCGGGGTCTTGGGTTTCTCATCCGCGGTCTTGGCGATTTCTGTCAGGCGTTCAATCGTCTTGCGCGTTTTCAGTGACGAAGACAGCGATTGCCGGGTCTGGGGCGTGTCCAGCATCTTCATGAATGGTTCCCGCTGTTCTTCGGATACATTCTTGACCATGTTCTTGAGGCCGTTCTGGATATCTTCTTCGGTGGCTTCGATATTTTCCGCATCGGCTATCTTCCCAAGTACCAGGGACGCCTGGATGTTCTTGCGGGCTATCGGTTCAAGGTCGGAACGCATCTGTTCTTCGGTGCGGCCGATATTCCTCAAATAGTCTTCCATGGCCCGGCCTGCGGCCTGAAGCTGGCGCTGCTGCTCGTTCATGATGCGGTCCGTCTCCATGGCGACGACCACAGGGGGATACTCTATCTTCGCCTGCTCAACGGCTACGTTGATGGCCCGTTCCTCGATATCCATGCGGATGTTCTCTTCCGCCTGGGCGGTCAGGCTCGTCACGATCTCTTCCCGCAGGTCGGCGACGGTCTTGAACTTCGCATCGATCTGCGTGGCCAGTTCGTCATTGACCTCGGGGAGCTTTTCTTCCTTGATCTCGCTTATCTTGACCTTGAAATGGCCTTCCTTACCGGCGACGTTTTCGTTCGGATAGTCCTCCGGGAAAGTCAGGGTAAATTCCTTCTCCTCGTCCTTGTTCATACCGACGACCTGTTCGGCGAAACCGGGCGCCGGAGAAAGAGACTCTTCGAGTATCTGCGTCTGCGCGCCTATCTTCTTAACGTAAGGTTTTTCTTCAACTTCTCCCAGAATATCCGCGATGACCATGTCGTTATACTGGACGGGGCGCTCTACCGGCTCCCAGGTAGCATACTGGTGCCGGAGCTGCTCCAGGACAGCCTCGATACGTTCGTCCGTGACGTCCTGCTTGATCGGTTCAAGACGGATGTCCTTATAATCTCCGAGTTCCACGACCGGGAAGAGCGGCACCGTCGCCTTGAAGGCCAGCGGCTCCAGTTGCGTAACTTCTATCCTGGGCTGCGCGTACGGCTCGATTTCCTGTTCCTTCAGGGCCTGTTCGTACACCTGGGGCAGCATCTGGTCGATCGCCTCTTCCAGGATGGCAGACCGGCCGATGTACTTTTCCACCAGGTTCTTCGGCGCTTTTCCTTTGCGAAAACCCGGGATGGTCGTCTTCTTGGCCAAACGCCGCATGGCGTCTTCCAGGGCGGGCTTCATGTCCGCTTCGTCCGTTTCGACGGTCAGGAACGCCTGGCGTTCTTCGATTTTTTCCTTGGTAACTTTCACTCTTCCTCCGGACTTCTGACTAGTCTTCTTCTCTTATGCAGATATGTAAATCATTGAGTTGCTGTTGCGATACCGTGGACGGCGAACCGAGCGTCAGGTCCTGCGCGCTCTGCGTCTTGGGGAATGCGATGACATCCCGGATGTTGTCTTCCCCGAGCAGCGTCATCATGATACGGTCGATGCCCGCGCCGAAACCGCCGTGGGGCGGTGCGCCGAAATCGAAGGCCTCGAGCATGTGCCCGAATAACTGCTGCACGGTGTCGTTATCGTAGCCGAGCATGGCGAGTATCTTCCGCTGCAAGTCGGCCTTGTGGATGCGGATACTCCCGCTCAACAGTTCCCGGCCGTTGCAGGTGAGGTCGTAATTCTGCCCGCGCATCTTTTCCGGATGGGTTTCGAGCAGGTGCAGGTCTTCTTCCCGCGGATAGGTAAAAGGATTATTGGCGGCTTCCCACTTGCCCGTTTCCTCGTTCTTCAGGATGAGAGGAAAGTCCAGGATAAAGGCGTACACGAACGTATTCGGGTCCGCCAGGTTCAACCGTTTGGCTATCTCTCTGCGGAGCGCGTCGAGCGGCGGATAGGACTTCTCGGTGTCCCCGGCAACGATCAGCAGAAGGTCGCCCTGGGACGCGCCGCAGCGGCGGGCGATTTCCTTAAGGTGTTCCAGTGAAATATACTTGGCGGCCACCGACTTTATCATCTCGGGCGTGATGTCATCCACCGGGCCGCCCGCGCCGCCGATGGCTATCGTCAGCAGGCCTTTGGCCCCGGCGCTGACGGCGAGCTTGGTCAGTTCGTCCAACTGTCCCTTCGAATAATGAGCGCAGCCGGGAGCGGCGATGCCCTTGACCGTCCCGCCGTTGCTGACCACGGTTTTAAAAACCCCAAAATCCGTCCGGGCGGCGATATCCGTGATGTCCCCAACCTCCAGGCCGTATCTCAGGTCCGGCTTGTCCGAGGCGTATTTATCCAACGCTTCCTTGTACGTGAGTCTCAGGAAAGGCTTCGTGATGTTGGCTTCCGGCCTGAATTTTTCCGTCAGCGCGGTGAACATGTCCTCCAGGAGCGCCAGGATGTCCGACTGGGTCACGAAGCTCATCTCGACGTCTATCTGGGTATGTTCCGGCTGCCGGTCGGCCCGCAGGTCTTCATCGCGGAAGCAGCGGGCGAACTGGTAGTACTTCTCCAGGCCGCCGACCATGAGGAGCTGCTTCAACTGCTGCGGTGACTGTGGCAGGGCGTAAAACTCACCGGGATGGACGCGGCTCGGAACCAGATAGTCCCGGGCGCCTTCCGGGGTGCTTTTGACAAAAATAGGCGTTTCAACCTCGACGAAGTCCCGCGCGTCCAGGTATTCATGGAGGAACCGGACCACCTTGTGGCGCATGAGAAGATTACGCTGCATCCGCTGACGCCGCAGGTCCAGGTACCGGTATTTCATCCGCAGGTTTTCATCGATATCGACCTCTTCGTTGATATAGAACGGCGGCGTATTGGCGGTATTGAGAATGCGAGCTTCCTTGACGATGATCTCGATTTCACCGGTGGGAAGATGAGCATTCTCGGTCCCCGCCGGCCGCGGCGATACCTCGCCGGTCAGTGAAACAACGTATTCCGGGCGCATCGCTTCCGCCGTTTCCAGGGCTGCCTTGGAGACTTCCGGATTGAAAACGGTCTGGACGATGCCGCTGCGGTCCCGCAGATCGATGAAGACCAGCCCGCCGTGGTCCCGGCGGCGGTTGACCCAGCCCGCCAGCGATACGATTTTACCGACATCTGTTTTCCGGAGTGTTCCGCAGGAATGAGTTCTGAACAAAGTTGTCTCCTCGGTGAGAAGCGCTCTATCCTAGATTATAGCTTATAGCGGTGAGAGCGGCAAACAGACGGCGCTTTGTTTGTATTGTGAACGGGCGGTCTGTTAAAATGTTATGTAATCCCCGCATACCGGAGGCACCTGCCATGACCAGGACAATCGAGGAAATCAACCAGAAAATCCGTGCCGGGAAAGCCGTCGTCTTCACCGCTGAAGAGATCATCGGCTTTGCCCGGGAGAAAGGTATCACGCAGGCGGCTAAAGAAGTCGATGTTGTGACCACGGGTACCTTCGGCATCATGTGCGGTTCCGGGGCATACTTTAACACCGGGCATTCCCGCCCGCGTATCAAACTGGGAGGCGGCCGGGTAACGCTCAATGGTGTCCCTGCCTATACCGGGCTGGCCGCGGTCGACCTGTTCCTTGGCGGTACCGCCCTGCCGGATGATGACCCTCGCAACCGCCAGCATCCCGGCGAGTTCCTCTACGGCGGCGGCCACGTCATCGAGGAGCTGGTAGCAGGCAAAGACATACGGCTCTCCGCAACGGCCTACGGGACCGATTGCTACCCGCGCAAGAAGCTGGAAACCCTCATCAACATCAAGGACCTGAATGAAGCCGTCCTCTTCAATGTGCGAAACAGCTACCAGAACTATAACGTGGCCGTAAACGGCTCGGATAAAACAATCTACACGTACATGGGCATACTGAAGCCGGGCTTCGGCAATGCCAGTTATTCGTCCGCCGGCCAGCTTTCACCCCTGTTTAACGATCCCTACTACAAGACCATCGGCATCGGGACGCGGATATTCCTCGGCGGCGGGACCGGCTACGTGACCTGGAACGGCACCCAGCACGACCCGGGAGCGGCCCGTAACGCTAAAGGCGTGCCCACCGGCGGCGCCGGTACGCTGGCAGTCATGGGAGACCTGAAACAGATGAACAGCCGCTGGCTCGTCGGGGCCAGCATCACCGGCTACGGGGCAAGCCTGACGGTCGGCGTCGGCGTGCCCATCCCCATCCTTTCTGAGGAAATCCTGGCGTATACCACGGTAACGGACGCGGACATCAGCGCCCCGGTCATCGATTACTCGGATTCCTTCCCGAACCTCAAGGGCGAAAGCCTCGGCCAGGTCACCTACGCGGAACTGAAGTCCGGTACAATCAAGGTCAAGGGCAGGAACGTCCCCACGGCGGCCCGTTCCAGTTATGCCCGCGCGCTCGAAATCGCCGGCACTCTCAAGAACTGGATAAAGGCCGGGAAGTTCGAACTGACCCAGGCCGTGGCGCCATTACCGGGAGCGGACTCCGGCTATGCCTGCCGGCCGCTCAATGAACGGCCCGTGGAATAAGAGGAGGCAGCGGCATGACAATTACCCGCAGAATCGTCCTGCGTTTCCCTAAACGGCTCGTGGAACGGCCCATCATCTACCGGCTTGTCAAGGACTACGACCTTGAATTCAACATCCTCAAGGCGTCCATCACCCCGGAACAGGAAGGCCTGCTCGTCCTGGAACTCAAGGGCAACAAGGATGAGTACGACAAGGGCATCGATTTCCTGGACAAGGCCGGCGTCAAGATACAGCCGCTGAGCCAGGACGTTACCCGCAACGACGCCCGCTGCACGAGTTGCGGCGCCTGCATCACCGTCTGCCCGACCGGCGCTCTCTACCTGGACATGAAAACGCGGGAAGTCATCTTCGACAGCCAGAAGTGCATCGCCTGCGCGCTGTGCATACCCGCCTGCCCGCCCCGCGCCATGGAAGTCCATTTCTAGGCTTTTTGTACGGGAGCGACATGATAACAACGGAACGGCTGGTCCTTCGTTCTTTCACGGAAGAAGACGCTGCAGACCTGTACGACTATCTCTCGCGGCCCGAGATGTTCCGCTTCGAACCAGGGGAACCCGTTTCTCCTGAGACAGCCGGGAACATCGTTCGGGAATGGTCTAAAGGAACACAATTCTGGGCGGCCGTTCTACGGGAAGGCCCGGGGAAAATGGTTGGCCATGTGTTTTTTTCGCCGTCCGGGCCGGAACATCTGCGGACCTGGGAGATCGGCTACATGTTCAATCCGGATTACCAGAGACGGGGGTATGCCACCGAAGCCTCACGTGCGCTTATCGCTCATGCTTTCAGAGACCTTGGCGCCCATCGCGTTGTGGCGCACTGCAGCCCGGAAAACCCCGCTTCATGGAAACTTCTCGAAAAGTGCGGCATACGTCGGGAAGGCCTGGAGAAACAGAACGTCTTTTTCCATCGGGACGAAGCCGGAAACCCGATCTGGCTGGACTCCTATGGATACGCCATCCTGGCGGCAGAATTTTTTAGCACCGGCGGGGACAGGTGAAACAGGAAGGTTACCAGCCCCGCGATTACCGAGGCTGGGTCGATTCCCGTGACCTCGTCCCGTTCAATGTCTCCATCGGCGAGACCGACCTCGCGATCTACGCCCGGGAAGACCTGCGTCGTAAAGCGGAGCGCATCGTCCTGAAATACCGCTCCCAGCTTGAGTCGTATATCGTGAAAAATCCCCGTTTTCAGTCCTCACTGGAACCGCTGCCCCTCCCGCCGCACGCTCCCCGGATCGTCCTCGAGATGATCGAAGCCGGCAGGCTGGCCGGCGTCGGGCCGATGGCCGCCGTGGCCGGCGCGGTGGCGCAAATGACCGGCAAAGAATTATTGGAATATACCCCGGAAATCATCATCGAAAATGGCGGCGATATCTTTCTCAAGATCGAGCGTAAACGCATCATCGGGATTTACGCCGGGGATTCACCGCTGAGCGGCAAGCTCGGTCTGGAGATCGAACCCCCGGATACCCCGATGGGCATCTGCACGTCCTCCGGGACGGTCGGGCATTCCCTGAGCTTCGGAAAAGCGGATGCTGTAGTTGTGATCTCGAAATCGGCTTACCTCGCCGATGCCGCCGCCACGGCCGTCTGCAACCGCGTCAAGTCCCCGGCGGACATCGATGCTGGTATCGATTTCGGCGGATCGATTCCGGGGGTCGACGGCATCATCATCATCATCGGCAAAGACATCGGGGCCTGGGGCAACGTCACCCTCTGCGAAACGACCGGCCGCAAGGCGGCGGAATAGAGATGATCCTAAGATTTGCCCTGCGGTAATTTTTCGAGGAACATCCTGCGGAACCCCGTGAAAAGCTCGGTCTCACGGGCAGCGTGGTTTTCCAGCAGCTTCCGTGTCTGGTACAGATAGGCTTTGAGATCGTTGGCGCTGGCATTCCAGTGCTGGTAGGAAAGCTCCCCGGACCTGAGTTCCCGTATCAGTTCCATCACACGCCGGGCGCGCGTCTTGAGATAGTCATGTTCGCGGATAAGGGCCAAAAACGACGCCACCATGTCAGGGTCCCCGTACTCCTCGATGCCTCTGAGCAGCAGTGTTTCCTCGTAGTCAAAGTGCTGGTTCAGGAAGGTAATCGCCGATTCCATGGTTTTCTCGATGTTCGCCAGTTCCTGACCCTGGTCCAGCCTGCCTGGCGTGAACCGGGCATGTACGGAATCGAATTCCTCCAGGATGATTACCAGGCTGGCCACACCTGACCCCGAAGGATGACCGCCGCTTTCGTGTTCGGCTATGAGATGGTCCAGTAAATCAAGGATTTCCATTTCCAGTCCTCCTTTCCGGACAACTAGTCACGAACAGCGGAAAATTATGTGTTCTTCATTTAATGGTGGTTCGAGTAGCCTACTGCCTGATAGTCGCCGTAAGCTTTCTGACGGGCCCACCGACTCCTTTTAAATGGTACACCATCCCGTCCAGCGTGCTCTTGATGATGAGCTTGGGAAATTCCTTTAAACTCACGGGTTCCCCATTAAGCGCAATCTCGACTTCTGTATCTTCGACTTTCATGACCAGATCATGTATCTCTCCGGTGTCCCGGAGGCTCTTTACGAGCGCGGATACAACGTGATACACAACTTCTTCCACATAGTAGTCGAGCTGGATGGATACATCGTTTACCGTAAGACTGGTTTGTCTGCTCATCGAGACCTCTTTCTGGTACTTGATCAGGCGGCAAAATACCGGCGCAGTTCGCCGAACAGGTCGTTCTCCATAGCGTTGTGCGCTGATAACAGGTTTCTTGTGTGCGTCAAATGGGCCCGCATATCGTTGGCGCTGGCGTCCCACCGGTACCTCGCCAGGTTCCCTGACTTTAGTTCATCGATATGTTCGCCGATCTGCACCATGCGGCTCCTTAGATCGGCATGCTCCAGGAGGAGAGAATTCAACGAATTCAACAGACGGGGTTCTCCCAGGTCTTCCACCATTCCCAGCAGGACAGTCTCTTCCCGCTCGAAATGCTTGAACAGCCAGGGACGGATCGAAGCGACGATACCTTCGAGTTTTTGCAAACTTTCCTGCTGGTCCAGGCGGCCGGGAACGAACGATTCCCTGGCTTCTTTGAGTTCGCCCAGGAAGACGGCGTCGTTGGCGGCCTGTTCCAGTCCCCCGGTCTTCTCGGCAATGAGCTTGTGCTCCTCGATAAGCTGGTCGATAAGCTTGACGGCCGTCTCGTTTTTCATCGTATCCTCATCCCCTTCCAGTACTCCCGCTGAACGCAAGATAAGTATAGCACAGGGTTTTTTACCCAGCCAGACCCGGAACGAGCCCCGGACCTGATGATGACTTGAGTTCTAGGCCTGCATAGTTAGTCTTTGCAGCGCCCAACCGGTCCCGCCGATTGCCAACCCGGTGAGTATCATGAACGCCCCGGCGCCAACGGCTATCTGAGTTACGCCAAAACCCAATACTGCCAGGTACAGGTAGTTTTCCAGGTTCAATGCCTGTCCGTATACCAGGTGCTGGGGGTTGTTCGGATCGAATTGCCCTCCACCAAGCAAAGCCCCGTAAGTCGGAGCGATACCATGACGATGTTCACGTACCGTATCGCCGGCCAGTTCCGCTTCCGCGGCGGTATCGATGACCTCCCCGGCCGCTAATTTATCTGATTCGATACCCAATGTGATTTGTTCCTGTTGCATGGCATCTGTCAGAAGGCTGGATTTACTGAAACCCAACCCGACGAAGACGCCGCCCACTACTACAGCCGCCAGGCCGAGCAGCATGATGAAATAAGAAAGGGTACGCAGTTTACCCATCGTCAACCTCCAGTGGTTATATGTTGAGTATATAACTCAACATATTATATATTGTTTAGTATATAAGTAAACTATAGCCGTCGTCAAGGGAAAATAGCTCTTTTGAGAGCCAGTATCCACAGGACATGCCGCCAAAAAGAGGTTCGGGGAAAGATGAAAGGGTATGCTATACTGGTACCTGAAAAATACGGATACTTTTATCACATCCAACATACCTGGTGACCTGATAGAATACGTCGTACGCCGGTATTGACATCCTTTCACTCGCGAGTTACCATTTCGTACAATATTCTAGTGTCACGAGGAGGAACCGTACATGACGCAAGAGCAGGAACGCACCATGAATGCACTAAAAACCGCTATCCAGATGGAGATCGACGGCAAGGAGTTCTATCAGAAAGCTGCGA
>CAZQQL010000112.1:0-9055 GCA_964595455.1 uncultured Dehalococcoidaceae bacterium | reverse complement strand
GGCGTGGAGATCAAGAATTCCATCATCATGAACGGTTCCAAGGTGCCGCACCTCAGCTACGTGGGGGATAGCGTCATCGGGGAGAACTGCAATCTAGGAGCGGGCACCAAGGTCGCCAACCTGAGGCTGGACAAGAAGAACATCCGGGCCAAGGGCATCAATACCGGGCGGCGCAAACTGGGAGCGATCATCGGGGACAACGTACAGACCGGCATCAACGTATCGTTGAACGTGGGCACGGTCATCGGGGACGGCGCCTTCATCGGCCCGGGGGCGGTGGTCGGCGGGGAAATCAAATCCAACGCAATGATATTTTGAGGGAATCATGAAACAGGCGATCGTTCTCGCGGCGGGGGAAGGGCAGAGGCTGCGGCCGTTCACGGTCACCCGTCCCAAGAGTATGCTGGCAATCGCGGACAAGCCGGTACTCCATTTTGTCATCGAGGCGCTGGCGACCGTCGGCATACGTGACATAATCATCGTGGTGGGTTACCGCAAGGAGCAGGTCTTCGACTACATGAAGTCCGGGGAGAACCTGGGCGTGACCATCAGTTACGTGACCCAGGAGCGACAGCTCGGTACGGCACACGCGCTGGCCAGGGCCAGGGAAAAAGCCGGGGATGAATTTCTCGTGCTGCCGGGCGATAACCTGATCGATGCCGGGACGCTGTCCGGGTTTATCGATACCGCTGCGCCGGCTGTCCTTGTCAAACGGGTGGAAGACCCGTCCCGTTATGGCGTAGTCGCCACCGGAGGCGGACTGGTCACGGGCATCGAGGAAAAGCCCCAGGTGGCGGGAAGCAACCTGGTCAATACCGGCATTTATGCCTTTACGAAGGATGTTTTCAATTACACCAATTCCGTCCTGGATATCCCGGACATGCTCAACGGCATGATTGAAGCAGGGCGGGAACTACGTTCCGTCGAGACGACCGGCAGATGGCTGGACATCGTCTACCCGTGGGACATTATCACCCTGAACAACGCCGTGCTGCTCGGACTCCGGGGCCAGCTCGGGGGCACGATAGAGAAAGGCGTTACTTTCAGAGGGCAGGTGGTCATCGGAGACGGCACGGTCATACGGTCCGGCACCTGCATCTATGGGCCGGCAGTCATCGGGGCCGGCTGCGATATCGGGCCTCATGTCGCCATCAAACCGGCGACGACGCTGGGCGACAATGTGGTTGTTTCGCCCTTTACCCACATCGAAAATTCGGTCGTCGGCAGTGATGTAAGTATCGGACCGGGCTGCATCATCCAGGACTCGGTCATTGGCAAAGGGTGCAACATCGATGGGCGGTTCACCGCTATCGGCGGCCAGGTGCGGTATCCGGTCTCCAACGGCACAACTCCGGGGATACCGCTGGGAGTCATCATGGGCGAGGACTGCACCGTGGAGAACAGTGTTTCCGTCCAGTCCGGCGCTGTAGTCGGCAACGGGTGCCAGGTCAAAATGACCAGAATGCTAACCGGAAATATACCGGATAAAAGCCTGGTATTCTAGTAGAATAGTGCATACTACTACGGAGAGATACTAACCAAAACTATGTGCGGCATTGTGGGTTACACGGGGCAGCGTGACTGCCAACCGATTTTACTTAACTGCCTGGGCAAGCTGGAATACCGCGGTTATGATTCCTGCGGTCTGGCCATATTGAATGACAAAATATCGATCACTAAAGATGCCGTCAGGGTCCGCGAACTTGAAAAATCCCTGCCCCAGCACCATGGGAAAACGGGCATCGGGCACACGAGGTGGGCGACCCATGGCGAGCGGTCGCAGATCAATGCGCATCCGCATCCCGACTGCACCGGCCGCATAGCCGTCGTGCACAACGGTATCATCAACAATTTCCAGGCGCTACGGGACAGCCTGACCCGTGAAGGCCACAAGATCGTCTCCCAGACGGACACGGAAGTCATTCCTCATCTCATCGAAAAGTATTACGACGGGGATTTCGTGCTGGCGGTCGAGCGCGCGCTTCAAGACCTGGAAGGCGCTTTTACGATGATCGCGATGATGGAAGGGCAGCCGGGCCTCGTGGCGACCCGCAAGGACAGCCCGCTCATCGTGGGGATCGGGGACCGGGAGAACTTCCTGGCTTCGGATGTGCCGGCGCTGCTCGATTACACCAACCGAGTCGTTTACCTGGAAGACGGGGACATCGTTCACCTTACGCCCCACATGGTCACGATACGGCGGGAAGGGAAGTCCGTAGCGCCAACCATCGACCAGGTCTCCTGGAGCGTGGAGGACGCCCAGAAGGGCGGCTACGAGCATTTCATGCTCAAGGAGATCCACGAGCAGCCCAAGGTCATCCGGGATACGCTGGCGGAGTACATCGCCGGGGATTCCGGGCCCGTTCTCGGGAACGGCCGGGGCAATATCGAAGACCTGGTGGTCCTGGCCTGCGGAACGTCTTATCATGCCGGTCTGCTCGGCAAATACATCATCGAAGAACTGGCTAAAACGCCGGTACGGGTGGAGATCGCCGACGAGTTCATCTACTCCGGGCGGGTCACGCCGCGGAACCGGGCCATCGCAATCACGCAGTCCGGTGAGACGCTGGACGTCCTTAAGGCGGTCCGCAAACTGAAGGAATCCGACTGCAGGGTGGTAGGCATCACCAACGTGGTCGGCAGCACCATCAGCCGCGTCGTGGACCGTATCATCTATACCCGGGCTGGCCCCGAGATCAGCGTGGCGGCCACCAAGACGTTCGTGGCGCAACTTATCTCTCTCTATTGGCTGGCGCTGCCCTACGCGAAAGTGGCACCGACCCGGCGGGAAGAGCTCATCAGGGAACTGCGGCAATTGCCAGCCAAGGTCCAGCAGGTACTGGACAACGAGGCAGAAGTAGCCGAAGCCGCTGCCAAGATAGCCAAATTCGATAACGTCTTTTTCATCGGCAAGGGATTGAACTACCCCGCCGCCATGGAAGGCGCCCTGAAGCTGAAGGAGATATCGTATCTTCATGCGGAAGGGTACGCCGCCGGTGAGTTGAAGCATGGGCCGTTCGCGCTGCTGGGTGAGAGGACGCCGGTGGTCGCCATCATCACGCCGGACAACACGTACGAAGCGATGGTGACGAGCCTGAAGGAGATCAAGGCGCGGCATTCACTGGTGCTGGCGCTGGCCCCGGAAGGCGACGGCGACATCGACGCCCTGGCGGACTATGTCATCTCCGTGCCGAAGACCGATAACCTGTTCACGCCGGTGATCAATTCGGTCGTGCTGCAGCTGCTGGCGTACTACACGGCGAAAGAGCGCGGGTGTCCCATCGACTTCCCCCGCAACCTTGCGAAGAGCGTGACGGTGGAATAGGGCAGCAGCCTGCCAAAAAAATCCTCATGGCCCGCGACATTTCTGAAATGCCCGATATTGGGGCGTCCGATGCCGTATGGTACAATAAAGTCGTATGGGCATCAAGATTGTCGCCAGCAACAAAAAGGCATACCACAACTACTTCATCAGCGACCCGATAGAAGCGGGGATCGCCCTCATGGGGTCGGAGATCAAGTCCATCCGTGAAGGGCGGATCAGCCTGGGTGACGCCTATGTGAAGCCGGAAAAAGGGGAATTGTGGCTGCAGAACGCACACATCGCGCGCTACCAGGCGAGCAGCTACATGAGCCATGAGCCGACCCGGCCGCGCAAGCTGCTGTTGCACCGCAAGGAGATCAACAATCTAGCCCAGAAGGTCGCCGAGAAAGGCCTGACGCTGGTGGCCACAAAAGTCTACCTGAAAGAAGGCAAAGCCAAGGTAGAGGTGGCGCTGGCCCGCGGCAAGAAGCTCTATGACAAGCGGGAGGCCATAACCCGCCGTGAAACGGAGCGGGAATTGGCCAGGGCGATGAAACAACGATAAAGGAAAGCGAACGGCAGGCTTTCAATAACGCATGGGGACGCGCGGATTCGACAGGGGAGGTGCGTTACAGGATTGCAGGTTGAGGTGCCATCATCTCCTCATAAAACAGGTGGCAAAAAACAACTGCCGAACCAGAAATGGTTGCAGCCTAACAGTTAGGTTGCCATCCAGCCTGACCCCACCCCGACGGGTCAGGGCCTGGGTGCCGAAATGCCGGGGTGCCGCAGCCCAGGACGCCGATGCGGGGCGCGAAAGAAAATATCGGCTGGCCCGTGGGAACTCGGCCGGTTGAGGTCTGATGGGCGAGATTCAAAGAGCCGGATAAACCTGTAGGATATCCTGGACAGCTTCTTCTGGACGGGGAGTTCGACTCTCCCCCGTCTCCACCAGAAACAACGATGAGCCCTTGAAAGGCTCATTCACGATAGAAACCTCAGAACCCTCTTTCGAAGCCGCCACCTTGAAGACAGGTATGAAAGGCGCAGGATTGTCTCATGGGTTCAGGGAAAATACAGCAACAGAGGATTTGCTTTCAGGGGGAAACAGCCTTATTTGGAAGAGAGTACTTGAGTGTCTTTCCTGGAATCTGGAATTGCTTTATGAGGCGGTAATTGGTATCTGTTTAGAAAGGACGATATGATAAACGAGGCTGACATCAGCGAAGAAAGGGCCAACTTCAATCGATTGCGTGCTGAGAAGACCATTACATGTCTGAAAAAGAGGAAGATCAACGGAATTTTCTTACCAGATCAAAAGGAGGCTCTATCCACTATCATGGGCATGATTCCGCCAGGAAAAGTGGTAGCCAGGGGGGATTCCATCAGCATCGAGCAGATTGGCATTCTTGAGGAGATAAAACGCCGTAACCAGAATATATTGCTCGATCCCTTTGATCTCAATGCCGAAGGGCATTGGCCAAAGGACAGAGAACGGATGATGAGGGAAACGTTCTTCGCTGACGTATATATTACGGGAACCAATGCAGTCACCCTGGATGGGAAAATTGTCAATATAGATGGCTATGGTAATCGAGTTGCTCCAATGCTTTTCGGGCCTGAGAAGGTTATTCTCGTTGTGGGTGTCAATAAAATCGTGAAAGATGTGCCCGAAGCACTCGACCGGATCCATAATTTTGCAGCACCAATCAATGCTGCAAGACACTACATCAAGCATAAAGATGAAATGTTGGGTGAATTGCCCTGCGTTAAAAACGGGAGTTGTGCGGACTGCCGGCATGATTGGCGGATCTGCAATTACGTAACGGTCATCGAAGGCTCGATGCCTGGACACCATGGCAGGATAAACCTGGTAATCGTGGGAGAAGAACTAGGCATTTAGGAAGTTTTTTCGCGAATGTAAATGCTGGGTCGTTTAAACATAATCGGATTAAACCGGAAGGAGACAACGGAAAAAATGCCTGACAAGCTTATATTCGAGGTAGTAGTAGACATTGAGTCTGCACTAGTTGCTCAATTGAAGGGCTCTGCCGGCGAAGTAGTCATGATACCATTCGGAGGTACAGTCCGGGGAGAAATCTTCAATGGACGGATCCTTCCCGGCGGAGTTGATACCCAAACGGTCAACCCAAACGGGGTGAGGCATATGTCCGCACGCTACATGCTTGAAGGCGTGGATAATACTGGAGAGCACTGCAGGATATATGTCGAAAACAACGGATGGTTCTCCGGTGATATGGTAATGCCTTTCAAGACAATTCCAACGTTCTTCACCGATAGTAAAACGCTTGGTCCCTATCTCCACAGTAATAAGTTTCGTACTGAAGGATACCCCCGGCAAGGTGGGGTAACCATAAAAGTGTACGAAATATGCAGTGTATGACGTATAAAGATGCAAGGAAAGCCGAATGCCTGCATCAACGAAAACCAGAGTATTGTTTAGGGGAGAGAGCAACTCTCTCCCATTGACGATAGAAATTTGAATTCCTTCTCTTGAAGCCGCCACCTGCAGGACAGCCATGAAAGGCGGCTTCGGTTTTACCGCGACGAGCCGGTGGGGTTTCGTATCGATGTAGACCGCTTCCCATCTCAGGAGCAAGGCCAATTACACCTTTTTCCTCATCCACCTTCCCTTTAAAAAATAGACAAGATAAGCTAACGCTCCCACGGCAAAGCTGATAACTATCGCCCATCTTATGCCGTAGGCTTCCAGGGAAGTGAACCGCGACAGCAGGGCGGCCAGCGGGATCATGATCACCCATAACATACCGAGCGCGATAATCATGGGGGGCAAGGTATCACCGGCGCCGCTGATAGTACTGGAGAGGATATTCGTGAGTCCCATCGCCAGGTAGCCGGCTGCTGCAATCCTCAGGAAATCAGCTCCTGTTTCTATCATTTGGGCGTCGGTAGTAAAGAAACCGATGATTTGCCTGGCCCATATAAGAACGGCTATAGTGCAGACGAGCATTATCCCGGATACCATCGCAGTGGCCAGCCAGCCGCTCCGGGCCGCTCGCTGAGGCTGTTTAGCACCCAGATTTTGCCCCACCAGGACAGCGGCTGCCGTTCCTAATCCCATCCCGGGAGTGCTGAGAAACATCTCGATCCTGGACAGGACATTGTGAGCTGCCAAGGGGGCCGTCCCGAAGGGGATCATGATCGAGGTCAGGACCAGGTCAGCGAAGGATTTACCGATGGCGGAAATCCCGCCGGGCAGGCCGATCTTCAGCATTCGCCAGATCAGTTTCAGGTCGGGTGAAAAGTCCTTCAGGGATAATTTAAGGCGGGTTTTTCCCGTAAAAAGCATCCATATGCAGATGATCATTCCCACCCCTGTGGCAGAAATATAGGTAATGGCCGCTCCCTGCACCCCTAACCTGGGAAATATCCACCAGCCCAGGACCAGGAAGGGGCAAAGCAGAGCGTTGATGACCCTTAAGACGATAGCGGCTTTCATGGGAGAAATAACATCACCGGAAGCCTGCATCAAGCCAAAAGCGGTCATCCAGAAGGCTTCCGTCAGCCATCCCATCATGATCAGGTGCAGGTAAGCCGTTCCTTCCTGCAGGGCTTCAGTTTCCAGGTTGAACAGGCTGAAGATGGGGCCGGCAAGAAAGGCGCCGACGAAAAAAACGATGATGCCGTAAAGAGCGCTTACCAGGAAAGCCTGACCGGCGACGCGATTGGCCGAAGCGAGGTCGCCGTTTCCGATAAAGCGCGCTACCATGGCCCTCTCGCCGATGCTCAGGCCTGTCTTGAAGGAGACTACCAGCAGGACTATGAACCCTGCCACGCCGACTCCAGCGATCGAGGATGCGCCGAGCCTGCCGACCCACACCATTTCCAGAATCAGGTTCGCCGCGTAAAGGACGCCCAGGACCATCACCGGCCAGGCGAGCAGGAGGATATTCTGCACGATGCTGCCCTGGGTCCAGTCCCTCATTACGGCTTTTGGGGTTGATGCGGCGGTTGGTTCAGTCATATCAAGGAATCATGTTCTGGATAGTTTACCATCCGCATGACCATTCATGCTAACTGGTGGTTAAACGATAGGTACGGTGCCTGAGCCCGAATAAAAGTCGCGGTGATTTCCGGGGAAGGCCAATCTCGGATTTGGTCTCTTTAATGGGTAGCGCGTAGTCTTTCGTTTACTTTCATTGAGTATTCAAATTCAGATACAATGTGATGTAAGTTCCGGGTAGTTTTTGCTCTAAATGGAACAGGAGAAAAACAATGAAAATTGAAATCGCTCAGAATGTCATAGAACATCTCAAGAGATTCCCATTCGGATTTCCGGCATCACCTGATAATGATGAGTGGAAAGTATTTGAAATGCCGTTTTCATTGACGGACGAGGAAGGCAAGCTACTTTCAAAGCTGATGCCATATTCGGAGAGCATCGATGATATCGCCAAGAGACTCGATCGTGGCAAGGACGAGATCCTTCCGGTTCTTGACGGCCTGCTCCGTAAAACCTGGGTGTTACGAACCGGTACGAAAGAAGACGGCCGTTACACTGCGATGACCTGGGGCCCCGGGGCCATGGAATTGCAGATGACCTGGCTAAATAAAGAAATACTCGAACTATACGGTAAACTGGGTCCTCTCGACCAGGAATATCAGCCAACGGAACTAATACCGCATTTCAGAGTCGTTCCCCGCGAATCGGCATTGCCGTACAACACAGAGGTGCTCCCTTCCGAGATCGTGTCTCACTTGATAGAAAGGGCCGACGATGACGAAATCGCCGTCACGGAATGTCTCTGCCGGAAAATGGAGAAAATTAACGGAAGAGGGTGCAGTGCTCCCGTAGAAGACCAATGCCTGTTCCTGGGTGGATTCGCGACCGCCATTGTCGAACTGGATGCAGGCCGCAGGATTACAAAAGAGGAAGCGATGAAAAAGATCCAGAGGGCCCGCGACCTCGGCCTGGTCCATCAAGCTAACGCAAACGCCCGCCCATTAACCATATGCAGTTGCTGTACGTGCTGTTGCGGGACATTACGGCCATTATTGGCTGGCAAGCCCCAACCATCGATGAAATCCAATTTCTATTCCGAACTTAATATTGAACTCTGTAAAGGTAATTGCCCTGAATGTGCCAAGATGTGCCCTGCCAAAGCGATTACTATGGATAAAAACAACTCAAGACCTGTCATCGACACATCGAAATGCATAGGTTGCGGTCTCTGCGCCGCCGCCTGTCCCGAACACGCGCTTACGCTGAAGAGGAAGGAAACGCCCTTCATCTATCCGGACACATGGGACGATTACCTGCGCCGTCGCGCTTATGAGAGCGGAAGGGACGATTTTTTTAAATGACGTTGTTTCAGGCCAAATTACGAGCGATGGTTAGTTGCCATTATGCATGAATTCGCTATCACGCAAAGTATCTTGTCTATTGTCCTGCAAAAGGTCAGGGAAGTCGACGCTTCCAAAATAACGAAGATCGAGCTCTTAATTGGCAGACTGACCGGGTATGTTCCGGAATGCATCCAATTGCAGTTTGACATTTTGAGTCGCGGGTCGGCGGCAGCCGGCGCCAGGCTTTCTTTTCTTCAGCCCCCAACCAAACTACATTGCCGGAAATGCAGTTACGACTATACCAGCAACTCGTTTGATATACGATGTCCAAAATGCCACAACATGGAGATCGATATACTCTCAGGATCGGAACTCTCAGTAGAAAGCATTGAAGTGGAATAAAGTCTTTCTTTGCCTGGGTAT
>CAZQQL010000111.1:0-9110 GCA_964595455.1 uncultured Dehalococcoidaceae bacterium | reverse complement strand
CCACAGCGAACACACCCGCCAGTACCGCCAGTGGGCCGTGGGCCGTACCGAGCGCGAGTTCATGGGTCCAGTTAAACTTGGCCTGTGAGTACCAGAACGTCGTGCCCATCCCCAACATGCCCACCAGCAGCACGGGCCAGCCTGCGTGTATCGCCAGGTAAATAAGCGGCGCCAGCGCCAGCGTGTACCATGACAGGGCATTGACAGCAACTTCCCGCGGAGTGACGATACCGAGCGCAATGACGCTTTGTCCTCCGGTGTAGTCTTTTTCCGCGCTGCGTTCCTGTATTTCACCCTTATCGAGGCCGGTCCAGGAATAATCAAGCAGGGTATTAAAGGAGTGGCCTCCGGCCATGACCAGGACTACCGAGAGAACGCCCATCCAGCCGTTGAAGCTGAGCCCGCCGGCGAGCAGGGCGCCCATGGCTGCCGGAGCGGCAAATAACGGCGTAGCAAACCATCTCGGCAATGTCCAGAGGTGGGCCTTAAGTACCGTAATAGATGAATAAGCGGTTGCTGAGGATGCCTGTTCGCCTTCCATGAGGCCTCCTCAATCACAGATTTCCCGTTATCGCCAGCAGAACGAGGACTACACCCAGGCTGACCAAAGGCACTCCCCAGTTGTCATCCGTTTTCTTGATGAGGCCGTAGTCTCCGAACGCCCATTCCGTCAACGTGGCGACCGCCGCTGCAACCGGTCCTATCCAGAAAGGTCTTATCAATACGGCGCCAACGCAGATACATACGATAAACATCCCCATCGATCCCCAGAGTCCCTTGGTCGGCCCGTGGTAAACACGCGCCCGGATTATCCCGGTGACGCAATCTCCCCAGGCCATGAACAGCAAGCAGGCCAAAGCAATGAAAGGTTTGTCCAGCCATAACCAGGCAATGCCGAAAACGGGGACGGCGCTGAAAGCGAACCAGACCTCGGAATGGGTTTCCATCCGTGGCGCTCCGCCAACGCCACGGAACGTACGAGGCCTCAACACCCTTGCCATGAACAAGATGCCGGCAAATGATCCGGCTAATACCATAGGCCAGACAGCACTGGAAAAGAGGGCTACCCCGGCGATGAACCCCAGCCCACCGGCGAAATGCCCTATCTTGCGCGAGATGTAGTGCGGTATGCCGCGGTCAAACGCGACGTTGGACGTCCACAGCCCGGCCATGACGACCGCTATTACCGGTATCGAATACACGCTTTCCATAGCTGGTCAAGCACCCTTTCTCCTTTTTTACGTTCCGGATGCTCCATTGTTAACGGCAAAACGCCAGCGGTGGAATCCGTGTGCTTACATAGTTCGCCGGAATTGGAGGATCAATGTGTGGAAAGCCGTTGGACATTCAGACGATTGTTCACCTGGTGTACGCCTTCCACTGCCAACGTATCCTTTTCTGCCTGTTCCAGTAGGTCCGGTTCATGGACCAAGCCTGTCAGCGTGACGACGCCTGAGTCATACGTCACATTTATAATGGAATCTTCCAGGCGGTTGTCCCAGCAGAGGTGGGCCATCACGTGTATTTTGATTGACTTATGCAGATCTATACTCTCATCCATTGACGCGACTTCATAACGTTATTGCGTGAAACGTGCTTAACTGAATCTCCAGTAGGTCGGGGAATTCTCTGGTTGAGCCTGAAGACGGTTGATGACATCGACGACGCCTTCGGTGCGCCTAGCTATGTAATCTACGGCCCGAATGGTAGACGGGTTGCCCGTTACTCCGGAAAGGGCCACTACGCCCTTATTGACTTCGATGTCTATGCGACTCACATCCAGGTCAGTCCTGCGCTTGAGGGTGGCCATGATACTGTCCGCAATCGACTTGTCCTCCATGTTACGGGTGGGTACGACGGTCAGCGTATTAACAACGTCTCGCACCCCGGCCAGTTCACCGACCAGTTCTTCGGCCCGCACCTTTTTCCAGCAGCCGTCGACGAAACCGTTCAGCGTTACGCGGCCTGCATTGACCGAGACTGAAACGTTGGTATCATCGATGTCCGCGTTCCAACTTAAAACGTCCTCGACCTTCTTTCTTAGTTCATCATCAGCGGCGGAGCTTTGTTCCGTCGAAGGGCGGACGACAATGTTGTCTTCGATGGAGACGACGCCGGGGATCGTCATAGCGTCATTATAGGCGGCGCGGCGGGCGCTGGCAGAAGGAACGGTGCCGGAAAGCTTAACTATACCGTCCCTGACTTCCACAATGATATCCGATGCGTCCACGGCCTGATCCCAGTACAATTCATCGACGATGTCTTTCTTTATCTGTTCGCTGCTGATTGTCATATTGTCCTGTCTCTACTCTCCGGTGTTTCGCCGGTCCAAGCTTACACTCCCGGCCTTACAATAATGCTAACAAAGGGCTTTTTCCGCCTGCCATACGTGGTGGCACGGAGCCGCGTGATGGATTTACCTATTCCGGCATGGTCCGCTGGTCCCGTCTGGGTTCGGTTACCCGGGCTAGTTGCCTTTGCCGGTCGTCACGCTCCGCGCAGCAGGATAAACTCCGCGAAGCAATCCCGGTCTCCGAGATTGCCGCAGGGCCCGAGACCTTCCGCAATGACATCGTCTTTCTCCATCAACCAAACCAGAACAGCAACGTTTCGTTCGTACGTTGACTCCGGGAAAGGTTTATGTTACTAATTGATGTATGGATTATGTGTGGTTTATCCTCATGGTGCTGGTACTGGTCGGTGCCTGGATACTGGTCAACCGCATCGATAAGCGGGCGAAGGAACGGTACCGGCGCGATGCCTACCGTATCCTCGATATGGAAGACCCTTCTGAAAAAGAGCTCAAAGACACTCTGAGAGGGCTTTCCCTGTACGGCGGGCGCATCAAGCGGGATAAAGAATTCGAAGAACTGAAAAAGCGCCTATCCAGCAAGTTCCGGCGGACGAGCGCCATCTAGGTCAAACGAGCGGCCGCCTGGACGGTACTCCCGGTCGCCGGGGATAGGGGAGCGGCGTCGAATGCAGTTTCTCTATGACTATCAGGCAGCGGCCGTTTTCGTCGTCCGGGATGCTGACCGGCTTGATGGTACGTATCGTCCCTCCTAGCTTTTCAATGCCGGACAGGGCAGTGGCTATTTCCTCATTGATATCGCCTTTCTTGGGGGCGATGCAAACGCCGCCAACGGCGCAGAACGGCAGCATCAGTTCCACCAGCGTGTTCAGGGGAGCTACTGCTCGAGCCAGGACGTAATCGAACTGCTCCCGATATTCAGGCACATGAGCATATTCCTCCGCTCTCCCGTGGACCACGTGTACATTAGGAAGGCTGAGGACACTGACAATATGGCTGAGGAACGCAGCTTTTTTGCCGGTGGCTTCCAGCAACGTCATATCAAGGTCCGGTATTACCACCGCCAGCGGGATGCCAGGAAGACCGCCCCCGGACCCGATATCCAACGCGCTCTTCCCCGTATTTTTGTACAGTTCTCCCGCGATGGTTAATGAATCCAGGAAATGCTTGGTCTGAACGGCTTCGCGGCTTGTGATGGCCGTGAGGTTGAATTTTTCGTTCCATTCCAGTAGTTCCTTAAAATACACATCAAATTTTTTTAGATGTCCATCGCTCAGAGAAATTCCGAGTCCGGCGGCTCCCTGTTGAAGTATGTCCATATTACAAGTATAACATCGGGCAGGAATAGTAGCACTCCGCAGATTAGTGCTGGTTCAAACCTCCCTGAGACACTCAAAAGGGTGCGATGTTTATTGTATTACGAACATACGTGTGATATACTGAAAACTGACCCGATTCCTGACTCTAACGATTAATTTTCTATGGGAGGTCGGCACAAGTGCCAGACACTGCGAGCATCAAACAACTCCTCGAAGCCGGAGCACACTTCGGCCACCAGACCGGACGCTGGAACCCGCGAATGAAGCAATACATCTTCACGAAGCGGAACGGCATCCACATCATCGACCTTGAAAAGACCGCCGTCATGCTGGACAAGGCATGCCAGTACGTCAAAGAGGTCGTTTCCCGCGGCGATTTTATACTGTTCGTGGGAACCAAGAAACAGGCCCAGGAATCCATCCAGGAAGAAGCGACGCGCTGCGGCATGTACCACGTCAACCTGCGCTGGCTGGGCGGCATGCTGACGAACTTCGCCACTATCCAGGCGCGCATCGACCAGCTCGTACGCCTGGAAGACCAGCAGGCAAGAGGCGAGCTCACCCGGCTGTCCAAGAAAGAAGCGCTGAAGATCGGTGAAAAGATTGATAAACTGAACCGGCAGATGGGCGGTTTTAAAGAAATGACGGCCATTCCCGGCGCCCTTTTCATCGTCGATCCCACCAAGGAACGCATCGCCCTGGCGGAAGCCAAACGTATGGGCGTACCCATCATTGCCATGGTGGATACCAACTGCAATCCTGATGAAGTAGACTACCCTATTCCCGCCAATGATGATGCTATCCGCGCCATCAAATTAATAACCAGTAAGATAGCGGACGCTGTCATAGAGGGTAAGGTCTCCCTGGCCAGCATGGTATCGCCGGAGATCATTGAAGAAAAGGAAGCCGGTGAAGCGGAAGCCATGAACGTTTCGGAAGCACTCATCTTCTCACCGGATGAAGAATAAGGAGAACTACGTGGAAATCACAACCGAGCAAATCAAGACGCTGCGCGAACAATCCGGCGCCGGGATCATGGACTGCCGCAACACCCTCATCTCCACCGAAGGCAACCTTGAAAAAGCGTTGGTGATATTGAAGGAAAAAGGCCTGCTTAAAGCGGAAAAGAAGGGCGAACGGGCTACCGGCTCCGGCCTGGTGGAAGCTTATATCCACACGGCTGGCCGCATTGGCAGCATCGTCGAAGTTAATTGCGAGACGGACTTCGTCGCGCGGACCGATGAGTTCAAAGACCTGGCCCATTCCATCGCCATGCAGGTAGCAGCGTTGAACCCGAAGTACGTTGCCGAACAGGATATTCCTCAAGGTTCGGATGAAGACCCGAAGGAAGTCAGTCTCCTTTCCCAAATGTTCATCAAGGACCCCTCCAAGACCATCAACGACCTCATCGTCGAGACCATAGCCAAAACAGGAGAAAACATCAAGGTACGCCGGTTTACCAGATTCGAACTCGGTTGCTAGGGGGCTTGCATGCCTGAACCCAGATACAAGCGGGTGCTGCTGAAGCTGAGTGGCGAAGCCCTCAGGGGCAACCTTACTCACGGTATCGATACACCCACTCTGGTCAGGATAGCCGGCCGTATCAGGGAAGTTATTGACCTGGGGGTCACCGTCGGTATCGTGGTTGGCGGCGGCAACATCTGGCGCGGCGCTCAGGCCGCGCGGGACGGCATGGACCGGGTGACCGCTGACTACTCCGGCATGCTGGCTACAGTCATCAATGCCCTGGCTCTCCAGGATATTCTAGAACGGGAAGGTGTCGAGACAAGGACCCAGTCCGCGCTCGATATCCGCCAGGTGGCCGAACCCTTTATAAGACGCCGTGCCATCCGCCACCTGGAAAAAGGCAGAGTCGTCATTTTTGCTGCCGGGACCGGAAATCCCTACATGACCGCAGATACCGCCGCAGCGTTGCGCGCCATCGAGATCGGCGCAGACGTCCTGCTGATGACCAAGAACAAGGTGGACGGTATTTACTCCGCCGATCCCCGGAAGGATCCGAACGCCAGGAAATACGACCGCATCACTCACCTGGAAGCCCTGAAAAAGCGCTTGACCGTAATGGATACTACGGCTCTTTCCCTCTGCATGGACAACAATTTGCCGATTATCGTCTTCGATCTCGAGGCGCCGGACAGCATGAGAAAGGTAGTCTGCGGGGAACCCATCGGAACGCTGGTAGTAAGTGAGAGTTGAACATGGTACAGGAAACACTGAAAACGATCGATGAAAAAATGAAAACCTCCGCCAAGGTCTTCCGTTCAGACCTTGCATCCATCCGGACCGGGCATGCTTCGCCCGCCTTGGTGGAACACATTAAAATCGATTATGCCGGCACACCCATGCCGCTCAACCAGATAGCCGGCATCTCCGCGCCGGAACCAAGCATGCTGGTTATCCAGCCATGGGACAAGGGCATCATTTCCGCCATAGAAAAAGCGATTCTCAAGACAGATCTTGGACTTAACCCGTCAAATGATGGCAGCGTGATCCGCATTGCCATTCCTCCCTTGAGTGAAGAACGGCGCCAGGATCTTATCAAGATCGTCCACAAGCGGGTGGAAGAACGCCGTGTGGCCATTCGAAGCCTGCGGCACGATGCGCTCAACTCGCTGAAAAAGCTGGAGAAAGACAAAGAGATTTCCCAGGACGACCTGAAGCGGGCGCAGGACCAGCTCCAGAAAGTTACCGATGCTCATATCGCGGAGATCGAGCAGCTCGGCAAGGTAAAAGAAAAGGAACTCCTGGAAGTCTGACCTCGTAATTACATGAATAACTGCTACAGTCCCCCTTGTCATGTCGCGATAATCATGGACGGCAACGGCAGGTGGGCTGAACAACGCGGCCTTCCCCGCCTTGACGGCCATCGTGCCGGCGTACGCAATGTCCGTCCCGTTGTCGAAGCCTTCGGCGAAAAGGGCGTTTCTTACGTAACGCTCTATACATTTTCTACGGAAAACTGGAGGCGGCCCCAGGATGAAGTCAACGGGCTCATGGATTTGTTGAATGGCGTTATACGCAAAGAAACCCGCCAGTTTCACAAGAACAACGTGCGGATCCGCCATATCGGCTCGTCTGAGGGCATTTCAGAAGACCTCAGGAAAGGCATCGAGCGGGCTGAAAAAATCACTCTGAAGAATACCGGCTTGACGCTTTCCATGGCATTCAATTACGGCGGTAGGGACGAAATCCTCCGAGCGGTGCGCGCCATCGTCACGGAAAATCCAGCGCCGGAAGGTATCGATGAGTCCACCATCGAACGGCACCTGTATACCGCCGGAATCCCGGACGTCGACCTGGTCATCCGCACGAGCGGGGAGTTCCGCACCAGTAATTTCCTTATCTGGCAGGCCGCTTACGCCGAGTACTATTTCACTCCGGTCCTCTGGCCGGACTTCGATAAGCAGGAAGTGAAAAAAGCGCTGGAAGCATACGGCCAACGCCACCGGCGGTTCGGCGGGCTGGAGCCAAAAGAAGCATGCTGAGAACGCGCCTCATTACATCCTTAATCGCCCTCCCCCTCGTTATCCTGGCGGTCTGGTTTGACAGCCCAGCCCCCTGGTTAACGGTCGTCGCCGCCCTTGCGGGGCTGCTAGGCGCTGAAGAATTCTTCCGGCTTACCGGTGTCCGTGAGAGCACAGTCCTACGGGTCACCGGAGATATTTTTACCATCCTTCTAGTTATTCACCCTCACTATGACTGGCAGTACACGTTGCCGGCCTTGCTGGGAGTTGGTATCATCGTTTCCCTGACAATCACGCTGTGGTTCGTACCCGAGCGTGGTAAGATCATCCGTTGGTCATGGATGATGCTGGGGTCCCTCTACATCGGGTGGTTGCTGAGCCTTCTCGTTTACCTGAGGCTGGTCCCTGGTACGCTGGAAGTTCCGGAACTGGGGCGGAACCTGGTGTTCTTCGTCCTGTTCGTTATCTTCGGGACAGACACGTTCGCCTATATCGTCGGCAAAGCATTTGGCCGTCATAAGATGGCGCCTGCCATCAGCCCCGGTAAAACCTGGGAAGGTGCTGTTGGCGGCATAGCGGGAGCTTTGCTGGTCGGTTGGCTGTTCACGCTGGACTGGGCTCTTCATCTGCCCATGTCCTTGGTACAGGCGCTGGTACTGGGAGGGATAATCAGCATTTTCGGGCAACTCGGGGACCTGGCGGAATCATTCCTTAAACGCCTTGCCGGCGCCAAAGATTCCGGATTTCTCATGCCCGGCCACGGCGGAATGCTGGACCGCATGGACAGCATCCTTCCCGCGGCGGCGGTCATATATCTCTTCTATACGCTGTTCCTCGCTTGACAGTGACACCATAGGGGGTATAATCTACCAGTTTTTTTTGCAGGAGGACAAAAGTGAAAAAAGTGCTGATCGTTTACCACTCCCAGACCGGTAATACCAGGAAGATGGCGGAAGCCGTAGCGGAGGGGGTAAAGGCTGCGGGAGGTACCGTTATCCTGAAGCATGCCCCGGACGCGGACAAGAGTGATATCCTCGCTTGCGATGCCGTTATCTTCGGCACGCCGAACTATTTCAGCTATATGGCGGGCATGGTCAAAGACTTCTTCGACCGTGTCTGGGCGGATGTCAGGGACAAACTGGAAGGCAAGCCGTATGCTTGTTTCGGGAGCTATGGCGGCGGCGGTACGCCGGCTATCGAGTCCATCGAGCATATCTGTGACGGCTTGAGGATGAAACGCATCAGCAACTGCGTGCATACCGCGAGGCAGCCGTCTAATGAAGTCCTGGAGGAATGTAGAGCGCTTGGCAAAAAAGCTGCAAGTTGATACCCCCGATTTTTCGGGGGCAACATGACAAAAGAATCCGGATATCAGGATAGCGCGCCTGTTTCACAGGTTTCAATTTGTCAAAAATCAGTCTCATTGGAGGTGAATTTGAGTAAGACCAGCAAATTTGGATTGTTTCTCATGATAAGTCTCTGTATTATTTTTGCAGTTGCGGTTGCCGGTTGCGGCAACGCCGCTGAAGACCTTGCGGAAAAAATGATTGAGTCCGGCAACGGAGATGTGGATGTGGACATTGATTCTGATGATGGGAAAATCAGCATCCACTCCGATGAGGGCGATGTCAAGATCGATGTTAATTCCGATGACGGAGAGGTAAGCATCGAGTCTGACGACGGTTCCTATCACATGACCTCCGGCGACAAAGCCGAATGGCCGGATGAATTGCCCGGCTACGTACCCCAGCTCGATGGTAAATTGACCCAGGTCGCCAGGATAGATGTTCCTGAAGGTACGCAATACACCCTCGTATATGAAGACGTGGATACCGATATGGATTCCTACGTGGACGACCTTGAAGACGATGGCTGGGACGTCAACAGCCAGATTGATATCGATGACTCCTGGATGGTTACCGCTGAGCACGGGGATTGGGTACTTGTTGCTGCCTCCAACACCGGGGACAAAACCGGAACCCTGAGCATCGGACC
>CAZQQL010000110.1:0-9202 GCA_964595455.1 uncultured Dehalococcoidaceae bacterium | reverse complement strand
CCTCCCCGACGCTCTTCCGATCTGTTAACCGGGGCTGCGCCCCTGATTTCCAATTCACGCGTATCCTAGTTGCCCTGTCTCCCGGCTACGCCCTTGGCCGTCTTGGCGCCCTGCTTTTCCGGCTCCCTGGGCCGCAGGTCGCGGGTAGCTTTGCCCGCGCGCCACATCTCGGAATCGTGGATCTCAGCCAGTTCCTTACCGAGCAGCTCGCGGTAGTCCGGGCCGCCGCAGGACTCGATAACGCGTTTCGTCTCCGCGCCGGAAGCGACCTTCTCATAGAGGTCCTTGAAGACCGGCATGACGGCCGCCTTGAACTTGGGTTTCCAGTCCAGGGCGCCGCGCTGTGCGGTGGCGGAGCAGTTGGCGTACATCCAATCCATGCCGTTCTCCGCGACGAGGCGGATGAGGCTTTCCGTCAGTTCTTCCACGGTCTCATTGAAGGCTTCGCTGGGGCTGTGCCCGTGGGCGCGGAGGGTATCGTACTGCGCTTCCATGATGCCAGCCAACGCGCCCATGAGGACGCCGCGCTCGCCGACGAGATCGCTGAACACCTCGTTCTCGAAGGTCGTCGGGAAGAGGTACCCGGCCCCGACGGCAATGCCCATGGCGATGCAGCGCTCTTTGGCGCGGCCGGTGGCGTCCTGGAACACGGCAAAGCTGGCATTGATGCCGGCGCCGGAAAGGAAGTTGCGCCGCAGGGACGTGCCGGACCCCTTGGGGGCCACCATGATGACATCGACGTCCTTGGGAGGTATCACGCCCGTCTGATCTTTATACACAATAGAAAAGCCGTGGGAGAAGTAGAGAGCGTCGCCTTTCTTGAGGTGCTTCTTGATGTTCGGCCATATCAGGCGCTGCGAGGCGTCCGAAGTCAGCATCTCGACGATGGTACCGCGCTCGGCCGCTTCTTCAATCTCGAAGAGGGTCTTGCCGGGTTCCCAGCCGTCCGCGACAGCCCGGTTCCAGTCCTGCATGAAGTCCTTGCTCTGACCGATGATGACATTGAAGCCGTTGTCCCGCATGTTGAGAGACTGGCCGGGGCCCTGGACGCCGTAGCCGATGACAGCGATGGTCTCGTTCTTGAGGACCTCGCGGGCTTTCTCCATCGGGAACTCGCTCCGCATCACCACTTCTTCTTTAACGCCGCCGAAATCTATGTTAGCCATAGTCGTAACTCCTTATTCTTCAATAGTAACGGACTTCTTCGTCCTGGTTTTTACGGTTTCATGGGGGACCGTACGGACGTTGCCCCTCACCATAGCGATGCGCCCGGTGCGGGCTATTTCCTTGATGCCGAAACCATTCAGCAGCTTAAGCAGGTTTTCCGTCTTGTCTTCGTCGCCGGTGATCTCGATCATCAAGGAGTCCTGCGTGACATCAACAATAGTGGCCTTGAAGATGTCCACTATCTCGATGATCTCGTTCCGGGTTGCTGAGGTCGCTTTGACCTTCACCAGCACGAGTTCCCGGATGATCTGCTTTTCGCTGGAAATATCGACGACGCGTACGACATCGATGAGCTTGTCCAGTTGCTTGCGTACCTGCTCGACGACCGCGGTCGTCCCGTTGACGACGAAGGTCACACGGGACAGGTGAGGCGTTTCGCTATGGCCGACGGCGATGCTGTCGATGTTAAAGCCGCGGCGGCGGACAAGGCTGACCATCCGGTTGAGGACGCCCGGCCGGTCCTGGACGATGGCGACTATCGTGTGTTTCGTAGCGGCCATGAGGACACCTCCTTCTTGGGTTGTTCGAGGAACTCGGCGACCGCCGCTCCGGGCGGTACCATGGGGAAGACGTTTTCTTCCGGTTCCACCATGAAGTCGATGAGGAACGGGCCGTCATGTTCCATGGCCTGCTGTATGGCGTCGTCCACTTCTTCCCGCCGGGTCACGCGGACCGCTCCCACGCAGAACGCCTCAGCGAGCCGGACGAAGTCCGGACAGGTCAGCGGCGTGGCCACGTAGTTCTTCTGATGGAACAGTTCCTGCCACTGGCGCACCATGCCGAGGAACCCGTTATTAAGAATGGCTATCTTGACTTTTATGTCATCCTGGACGAGCGTCGCCAGTTCCTGCATATTCATCTGGAAACTGCCGTCGCCGTCGATGCACCAGACCGTGCGGCCCGGTTCGCCGGCTTTGGCGCCCATGGCCGCGGGCAGGCCGAAGCCCATCGTCCCGAGACCGCCGGAGGAGATGAACGTATCCGGCTCATGGAACGTGTAGTGCTGGGCGGTCCACATCTGGTGCTGTCCCACGCCGGTCACGACGATGGCGTCGCCGCTGGTGGCGTTGTACAACCGTTCGATGATGTACTGGGGCAGCAGCGCCGAGCTTTCTTTCGTGTTCGTCAGCGGGTGCAGTTTACGGTATTCGTTGAGCTTGCCTATCCAGTCCATATGCTGGTCTGTTTCCACCATCTTGTTAAGCGCACCCAGCACGGACTTGATATCGCCGACGATGGGAACATTGACCGCAACGTTCTTGCCTATCTCAGCGGGGTCAAGGTCGATATGGATGATTTTGGCATGTGAAGCGAACGCAGATATCTTACCGGTCACGCGGTCATCGAAACGCATCCCTACCGCGATGAGGAGGTCGGCTTCGTCGATGGCGCGATTGGCGTAACCGGTACCGTGCATGCCCACCATGCCGTAACTCAGAACATGGTTGCCGGGAAAACTCCCAATGCCGAGCAGTGTGGTGATCACTGGTATCTGGGCAGTCTCCGCCAGGTGCTTGAGTTCCCTGGCGGCGCCGGACATGATGACGCCGTGACCAGCCAAAATGAGTGGGCGACTGGCATCCGCGATGAGTTTGGCCGCGTTCTTCAACTGGGTCGGATGACCGCGCGTGGGCACCTTATAACCGGGAAGTGAGACCTTTTCCGGGTACACATACTCCGTGGAGTTCTGCATGACGTCCTTGGGGACGTCGATAAGAACCGGGCCGGGACGTCCGGTCCGGGCGATATGGAATGCTTCCTTAAACACCTGCGCCAGTTGGGAGACATCCGTTACCAGGTAGCTGTGCTTGGTGATGGGCAGCGTGATGCCGGTGATGTCTATCTCCTGGAACGAGTCCTTGCCGATGAGCGGCGTCTGGACCTGGCCGGTGATGGCGACCATCGGGATGGAATCCATGAACGCATTGGCGATGCCGGTCACCAGGTTGGTGGCGCCGGGGCCGGACGTAGCCATGCAGACGCCAACCTTGCCGGTAGCGCGGGCATAGCCGTCCGCCGCATGGGCAGCCGCCTGTTCATGGCGGACGAGGATGTGGCGTATCTGGGGGTATTGGGGCAGGGTATCATAGAACGGAAGGAGCACGCCGCCGGGGAAGCCGAACATCACGTCCACTCCCTCGGCGATGAGACTTTCGCAAATGATTTGAGCTCCGGTTTTCTTCATATTACCTCTTGAAGACCGCTCCGGTGCTGGCGGACGTTACCTTTTCAATGTACCGGGCGAGATAGCCGGTCTTGATCCTCGGTTCGAACGCCGGCAGCCTGGCGAGACGGTCCGATATTTCTTTATCGGTCAGCTCGACATCGAGCCGGTTATTGGTGATATCGATTACCACGATATCGCCTTCCTGGACGGCGGCGATCGGTCCGCGCGCCGCCGCTTCCGGCGAAACGTGCCCGATGGACGCGCCACGGGTTGCACCCGAGAAACGGCCATCAGTAATCAATGCCACCTCCTTTTCCAGCCCGCTGCCGGTGATGAGCGACGTGGGGGTGAGCATCTCACGCATACCGGGGCCGCCTTTGGGGCCTTCGTAGCGGATGACGAGCACATCGCCGGGCTTGATTTCCCTGTTCAAAATTGCCTTCGTGGTGGCTTCCTCCGAATCAAAGACCCGGGCCGGGCCGCGATGCTGCATCATTTCCGGGGCCACCGCCGCTTTCTTGACGACGGCGCCTTCCGGGGCAAGGTTGCCGAACAATATGGCCAGGCCGCCCGTCTTGGAATGGGCGGTTTCCGACGAATGGATGACTTCACTATCGAGCGTTTTAATTCCGGCCAGATTTTCGCCCACTGTCTTGAGGGTCACGGTCTTCGCATTCAGCTTCAGCAGGCTCTTGACCTCGCTCATGACGGCCGGGATGCCGCCGGCCTTGTTGAGGTCCTCGATGTGGTGCGGACCGGAGGGCCGGAGCTTGGTCAGGTACGGCGTCTTTTTCGCTATCTGGTTTATTTTTGCGAGGTCGAACGGGATGCCGGCCTCGCCGGCGATGGCCATAAGGTGAAGGACGGAGTTGGAACTGCCGCCCAGCGCCATGTCCACGGAGAAGGCGTTATATACAGCGTCTTCCGTGATGATGTCGCGCGGGCGGAGGTTGGCTTTCAGCACGTTCATCACCTGGAGGCCGGCCTTGCGGGCCAGGCTCTTGCGGCGCGAGTCCACGGCTGGGATCGTACCGTTACCGGGCAGACCCATGCCGAGCACCTCGGTGAGGCAGTTCATGGTGTTGGCGGTAAACATGCCGGCGCAGCTCCCGCAGCCGGGACAGGCGGTCTGTTCGAGCTCGACGAGGTCTTCTTCGGACATCTTTCCGGCGGTATAGGCGCCGATGCCCTCGAAGACGGTGTTCAAATCAATCTTCCGCCCGTTCAGGACGCCGGCGAGCATCGGCCCGCCGCTGACGAAGATGGCGGGTATATTGAGCCTCAGGGCCGCCATGAGCATGCCGGGGATGATCTTGTCACAGTTGGGGATGAATACCAGGGCATCGAAGGCGTGGGCCTCGGCCATGACCTCCACGGTATCCGCGATGAGTTCCCGGCTAGGGAGGGAGTACTTCATGCCGGCGTGGTTCATGGCGATGCCGTCGCAGATGGCCACGGTGTTGAATTCGAAGGGCACGCCGCCGCCTTCGCGGATGCCTTCCTTCACCTGTTCAGCGATGTCCCGCAGGTGGACGTGACCGGGGACTACTTCCGTGAAGCTGTTGACGACACCGATGAATGGCTTCTCCATGTCTTCGCGACTGCATCCCACGGCATACAGCAGGGAGCGGTGCGGCGCCCGTTCGATTCCCTTTTTGGCGGCATCACTTTTCACGGCGAGACCCCTTTATGTAAAATATCGAGGCAAATAAAATGGCCGTCCCATTGAGACGGACCGGTAAAACACGAAGGATATTGCACTATTTGCCCGTAGTTTACGTTAGCATGTATTTCCTTTTATTGTCAAGCTGAAGCAGGCGTGGATCAAGCCCCGGCAAAGGCTATTGCCGCGACACCGGGGTTAAGGGCATTGATTCGTTTTGTAAAACCTGATTGTTAGTTCCATATTTTCCCGAGCATAAGGTTGGGGCCCGGAAAGTCGTTACAGCCTCGATTGGTTCTGCGGGTGACAGAACGAACCGCTTTTTCGGGCTCGATTCGATTGGGAGGCTGATTGGCGATTTCAGGCTTGATTCGACCCGGAGCGCGGTCTGGCGGTTTGATATCGATTCGAACCGGAGGCTGTTGCGGAAAATGGGCGCAATGTCCGGTGATTTCCGACAAGTATGAGAACCGGGTATTTTTTCCTGCCACATATTCCATATTATCGAACATAAGTTCTCGTTCAGTCAAGGGAGTTTTGTCACTTTTTAAGGCAGAACAAGCGCAATCGCTGATGGTATCCGGCGTTACCCGGTCACATTGAGGAAAACTCCGGGGATTTAAGCTGCAGGGCAGGCGGAGACGAAAACCGGTTAAGCATGGTGGGCACGTACTCGTGCCCACCCTACGGATTCTTTTTGAACGCAGCAGATTTTACCGGGCTAAAACCACCCTGCCTCCCTTAGAAGGGAGGCGCGCGTCCGCTTTGGGCGTAGTAACAGCGCAGAACCAGCGCAGCTTCTATTTCAGCTTCTGACCACCCTACCACTCCAGCCGTTGGCTGCCGCGGGTAATAAAACCGGCTTCCCGCGCCTGCTTTTTCAGCTCATCCCGGAAGTCGGGGTGGGCGATGGAAATGAGCGCCCTGGCGCGCTGCCAGAGGCTCAACCCTTTAAGGTTGACGATGCCGTATTCCGTCACGACGCAGGACACATCCGAGACCGGCACCGTGACCACGTCGCCCAGTTCCAAGACCGGGACGATGTTGGATATTTTCCGGCCGTCCGGCCCGGTCCTGGTGGCATGGAGGCAGATGAACGCCTGGCCGCCTTTGGCCATGTAGGCCCCGCGGGTGAACTCGAGCTGTCCGCCGGTGCCGCTGATCTGGCGCGTTCCGACCGACTCGGAGCAGACCTGCCCGCGCAGGTCAACCCTTAGCGTGCTGTTGATGGCGACCTGTTTTTCGTTCTGAGCGATGATATAGGGGTTATTGGTGTAATCGACCGGGAAACCAGCCAGGGCGGGATTGCGGTCCATCCAGCGGTAGAGTTTTTCCGAACCAGCCGCGAAACAGAACACCGCCCGGCCGGGATTGAGCGTCTTTTTACTGCCGTTGACCACGCCGGCCTCGATAAGCTCCATCATGCTGTCATTGAACATCTCGGAGTGGATGCCGAGGTCTTTCAGCCCGTGCCTGATGAGCAGCTTGCCGACGACGCTCGGGATAGCCCCGACGCCAAGCTGAATGGTCGCGCCGTTCTCTATCCTTCTCGCCAGGAGTTCGGCGATCTTCTCGTCTTCCAGCTCCGGCTGGGCCGGCTTGAACTCGGGTATCTTGTATTCGTTGTTCTCGACGATGTAATCGACGTCTTTGATATTGACGACCTCGTCGTGGCCGCCGAAGACCCACGGCTGGTGCGGATTGACCTCCACGACCACGGTTTTCGCCACCTCGGTGGCGGCCTTCTGTCGTGTCACGGCCGTTCCGAAGTTGAAGTTGCCATTCTCGTCCATGGGCGTGACTTCGATGAATGTTATGTCAACGCAGTCTTTCAGCCACTCCCGGTACATGCGCGGTCCTTCACCGAGACCGAACGGTATGTAGGAACAGGAGCCTTTCTTGTAATACTCCCGCTCCACCTTGCCGAGGAACCAGGAATTGAAGATGAAGTGCTCCTGGTCGGGGTCGAACTTCGGGATCTGGGTATGGGAGTGCTCGGCGCGAATCTTGACGTCTTTCAGTTCAGCGGCACGGAGACCGAGCTTTTCATCGATCAGCGAGGGAAACCCGCAGATGGCGCCGTAGTCCACCCACATACCGGATTTGACTAATCCGGCGGCTTCCTCGGCGGTGATAAGCTTCTTTTGATATTCTTCCTGGTAGTTCATGATGGTTTTGTTAAATCTCCCATGGTCCCTCCTTACGAATGAGGGACAATCCATCGTGCATGGCGGTTATTTACGGCGGATCTCTGAATATCGGCTCTAGTTACTTCCTGCACTGTTCCTGCTCGATCTTCTTGATCTTCTCGACGCGGGCGATGTGGCGGCCGCCTTCGAACTGGACCGTGAGAAACTGCTCGATGATTGAAGGGATACGGGCCTTGCCGCTTTCGGCGGCGATGCAGCAGATGTTGGTGTCGTTGTGGAGGCGGGACCGCTGGGCGGTGAAGGCGTCGTAGCACTGGGCGGCCCGGATGCCGTTGACCTTGTTGGCGGCGATGCACATGCCGATGCCGGTGCCGCAGATGAGGATGCCGCGCTCGTAGTCCTGCTTCGCCACGGCGTTGGCGACCTCGACCGCAACGTCCGGGTAGTCAACGGAGTCTTCCGTGTAGCAGCCGAAGTCATGGTGCTCGTAGCCGTGCTGGTCGAGCAGCTCTTTAATATAGGCTTTCATCTGGCAACCGCGATGGTCGCTCCCGACTGCGATGCGCATTTTAGTGCCTCCTTCAGTTTGTTTGCTTTACCTTCTATAGGAGAAGGCCGGTATACTGGTGAGTGTTCTCGGAGAAACTCAAAAGTCAAAACCACAGCTCGAAGGTTAAAAGTATGCCTTCTAGAATCATGCTACCAAGGCGGTTATGGTTAACGTTCGTCTTTTCCGAATCCCTCACCTCTCCCTTTTCAAGGGAGACGAAAGTATTTTTACCACGGTTAATCACAGCAAGACCCTATGATTCAGCCTCTGCCATGCCTCCACATCATTCTAGCGCTTCCTGTAGCTCCGGCCAGCTTATTTTTCCCTGCCGTATCAACTGCGGCGGCGTGACCGAGACATCCACGATGGTGGAGACTTCCCGGCTTTTTATCTCGCCCTGGTCGAGGAGGAGCGGGACACAATGTATCATATCACTAAGCTGGTCGATAATCTCCTCAACCGCGTACGTGCCGGGTTTGCCGCTGACGTTGGCGCTCGTCGTAGTGAGGGGGAAATCGACGAGTTCCAGCAGGTCGAGGATGGTCCTGTTGTCCGGTATACGAATCCCAACGGTCTCCATGCCGGCCACCAGCACGGATGGAACGATGTCTTTCTTCTTCATCACGAGCGTGAGGGCGCCGGGGAGGTAGCGCTCTGCCAGGAAGCGGGCTGATTCATTGACAATGGCATACTTTACCGCTTCTTCGATGTTTCTCACCGCCACATGGATGGGATTGGAAAACGCCCGCCCCTTGAGGTCGAAGACCCCGTGGATGGCCTGGATGTTCAGCGCGTTGGCGGCGAAGGCGTAGCCGGTATCCGTGGGACAGACGATGACTGCGTTCTGCTTGAGAATACCGGCCGCCCGTTGAAGAATCGAGCTATCGGGATTGGCTGGGTCGATCTTCTCGATGCTGGCTTTCATACCGCGCCTTCCAGCGGGACGTTAGGCACGACATCGAGGCGGAGGTCGGAGGTCTCGCCTCTCTGCAGCTTGGCATAGCCCGCTGCGGCGATCATGGCGGCGTTATCAGTGCAGAGGGAGAGATTCGGGAAATAGACATCGAGTCCTTTTTCCCGGGCGGCTTCGGTAAACGCTTCACGCAAGCGGGAGTTAGCGGAGACCCCGCCGGTGACACTGACCGCACTGACGGCACGCGCTTCCGCCGCCCGGAGCGTCTTCTTGACCAGCACGTCCACCACGGCTTCCTGGAAACTCGCAGCGATGTCCGCCAAGGGCAGCGGCGTGTTGCGGGCAACCTTTCTCTTGAACTTGTTGATGACGGCCGTTTTCAGGCCGGAAAAGCTGAAATCGTAATTGGCGGTACGGAGCATAGGGCGGGGGAACGCGAAGGCCGTGCGGTCGCCTTCTTTGGCCATGCGGTCGATGACTGGCCCCAGATCGGAAGAGCGTCGTGTAGGGAAAGAGTGTAGGATAGGGTGTA
>CAZQQL010000109.1:0-9216 GCA_964595455.1 uncultured Dehalococcoidaceae bacterium | reverse complement strand
GCTTCTCCAGCAGCTTGCGCTTGCGGGTGATGTCGCCGCCGTAGCACTTGGCGAGGACGTCCTTGCGCTTGGCGGAAATGTCTTCCCTCGCCACGATGCGCCCTCCCACGGCGGCCTGGATAGGCACGCGGAAAAGCTGCCTCGGAATGACTTCCTTGAGCTTAGCGACCATCACCTTGCCGACGTCCCGCGCCTTGTCCGGAGGAATGATGCGGCTGAAGGCGTCCACGGAGACGTCATTGACGAGGATGTCCAGCTTGACCAGCCGGCCTTCCTGGAATCCGATGAGTTCGTAGTCCAGCGAGGCATAGCCCCGGCTGCGGCTCTTGAGCTGGTCGTAGAACGAGGTCAGCATACAGCGGAGGGGCAGTTCGTATTCAAGCCGTACGCGCTGGCCGAGTTCGTCGCCGCCGTGGTGCGCCCCGAGGTATTCCGTGTGCTTGTAGACGCCCTCGGACTCGGTGAGGAGTTCCATGAGCGGCCCGATGAAGGCTGATGGCGTGATGATGGAGACCTTGACCCAGGGTTCTTCGATGGCAGCCAGTTCGGCGGGGTCAGGGAACTGGTCGGGGTTGGTGATGGTATACTGTTTGCCGCTGGTCAGAGTGATGTTGAAACTGACGCCCGGCACCGTGACGACGAGCGCCAGCCCGAACTCCCGTTCCAGCCGTTCCCGCACCACATCAAGGTGCAGCAGGCCGAGGAACCCGCAGCGGAACCCGAACCCGAGCACCGGGCTGGACTCCGGCTCGTAGGTGAGGGAGGCATCGTTGAGGTTGAGCTTTTCGATGGCGTCCCGCAGGTCCTTGTAGTCTTCCGCCAGCGTCGGGTAAATGCCGGCGAAGACCATGGGCTTGGGCGGATGATAGCCGACGAGCGGTTCAGTGGCGCTGTTCCGGATGGACGTGACGGTGTCTCCGACGCGGCATTCCATAACGGATTTCAGCCCCGTGGCGATGTAACCGACGTCGCCGGACTGCAGCTCGTCGACCGGTACCGGCAGCGGCGCAAAGTACCCGACCTCCAGCACCTCCAGTTCAGTCCCCTGGTGCATCAAGGAAAGGCCGTCCCCTTTCCGGATGCTCCCGTCCACGACGCGCAGGTAGGCGATAACGCCTTTGTAGGCGTCGTAGCGGGAATCGAAAATGAGCGCCCGGAGCGGCTGTTCGCTGTCTCCGCTCGGCGGCGGGATGCGGTGAACGATCTCCTCCAGCAGCGGCGCGACGCCTTCCCCGGTCTTGGCGCTGATCATGAGGACCTCGTCGTTCTTGTAGCCGAGCACGCTCTCTATCTCATCGAGGACGCGCTCCGGTTCGGCGCCGGGTAAGTCGATCTTGTTGATGACCGGGATGACCTCCAGGTTGTGTTCCATGGCCAGGTAGGTATTAGCGAGCGTCTGGGCCTGGATGCCCTGGGTGGCGTCGATAACGAGGATGGCCCCTTCACAGGCGATGAGCGTGCGGGAGACCTCATAGGAAAAATCGACGTGTCCGGGGGTATCGACCAGGTTCAGCCGGTAGGTATTGCCGTCTTTGGCAGGGTACTTGAGGCGCACGGCCTTGGCCTTGATGGTGATGCCGCGCTCCCGCTCCAGGTCCATGCTGTCCAATACCTGCTCGATGATCTCCTCGCGGCGCATGGCGCCGGTGAGTTCGATAAGCCGGTCGGCCAGCGTGGACTTGCCGTGGTCGATATGGGCGATGATGCAAAAATTGCGCGTCAGCGATTGTTTCATACTTCTGTGTTCTTATCCGCTATCTCTTCGAGATACTGCACGGGTTTACCCTGCCGGATGGCGTACGCTATCTCCCGGCGGGTCGTCTCCCCGATATATCCGCCTACATTGAGGACAAGTATTTCGTCAGCCAGATCGATCTTCCGTAAATGAAGAGCGTTCAGTTTTTCTTTTTGTGAAGGTTGGATTTCTTTAGTTTTTTGCCCATGCGGCATCGGCTCGACGGACAGTACGATTTTGCCTTCATAAGTCAGTTTTCTGTTCATTTCATCGAAGGTGTCCATGAACCGCATGGAACCGCAAAGACATACTATCGGGGGCATTGTTTGCGTACCGGTCATAGCGCCGCCGCTTTCTCCGGCAGCAGGCGCCAGAAAACCTCATTGCTCAGCAGCCGGCCGCGGCGGGTGAGTTTCAGCCTGCCGTTATTTTGCTCCAGCAGCCCGGCTTCCGTCATTTCTTCTATCGGCCGGCGATATATTCCGAGGATGTCCGTGCCGAATTCCAGGTCCACGGCGGCAATAGCAACGCCTTCCTCCAGCCGCAGGCCGAGGATGACGGATTCAGCCAGCCGGAGTTCCGGTGTAATTACTTCGTCCATGACCGGCGGCAGTATTTGTCCGGTTGCCCAGGTGTTAATATATACATCCAGGTCATCGGTATTCGCAAGTCTATGACCGTCCAGCAGCGAATGGGCCGCCACGCCGGCGCCGAGATACGGCTGGTTATGCCAGTAGACCAGGTTATGGCGGCACTCGAAGCCCGGTCGGGCCCAGTTGGAGATCTCATAGTGACGATACCCTGCTTCCGAGAGTATGTCTTCCGCCTGTTCGTACATATCGGCGGCGAGGTCGGCGTCGAGGTCCGGCAGCCTGCCTTCTGCGATGCTGAGCGCCATCGGGCAGTCAGGTTCCAGGGACAGGGCATAGAGTGAGATATGTTCCGGTTTCAGGGAAACGGCCTGTTCCAGGTTACGCCGCCAGTTCTCCAGTCCCTGTCCGGGCAGACCGTAGATGAGGTCGATGTTCAGGTTATCGAATCCGGCCCGTCGGGCGTCATCGACGGCCTGCAAGGCCTGTTCCATAGAATGGATGCGGCCCAGGGTCGCCAGTTCCCGATCGGAGAAGCTCTGTACGCCCAGGCTCAGCCGGTTGACGCCAAGGCGGCGCAGTCCGGCCAGGTATTGCCCGTCCACCGTGCCGGGATTGGCTTCCAGGGAGATTTCGGCGTCCGTGGCTATCTTCGCATGACGGGAAACGGTCTCCAGGATGGATGTGATGTTTGAGAGAGACAGCAGGCTTGGCGTTCCGCCGCCGAAGAAGATGCTCGTCAGTTGTTGCCCCTTGAGGCGATGCCGCAACTCCGCATTCAGGGCATCGATGTAGACATCGATGTCCGGTTCGCGGCCGGGGAGGGAAACAAAGGAACAGTAACCGCACTTGCGCCGGCAGAAAGGCACGTGTATATAGCCCGCCTTGAACTCACTCACTCTTCTATTCTAACAGATATGCGATGCGGCCTCTATATTCGAGAAGTCAAAAGTCAAAGGTCAAAAGTCAAAAGTGGGAGCCCGTTTAAAAATTGATGAACCGAAGCATGATTGACATGAATTCCGGTATGGATTAATATAAATGTTAAGGAAGATATTAATGAAAACGATAAAATCAATCGGTATGGCTGAAGCCAGGCCGAAACTGACCCAACTGGTAGCAGACGTCAGCGGTGGGGGCGAACCGTACCTCATCGTCTCTGGCAGCCGGGTCAAGGCCGTTCTCCTGGGCATCGACCACTACAACAGCCTGATAGAACGGCTGGAAGACCTGGCTGATGCCAAGGCCCTGCTCCAGGCCGAACTGGAGAACGAGTCGACGATCAGCTTCGAGGAACACCTGAGAAAATCGAAAGAATCGATCGGCAGTGTACCGGATCGAGGTTAGTCTTGCCGCCCATCGGCAGGTCCTGAGGCTCCCCACCGAAACACGTGAGCGGGTCAATCGGGCCATTGCCCGCCTGGCGGAGGACCCGCGAGCGCCGGGAAGTAAAAAGCTCACGGCGCGGGAAGGTTACCGCGTCCGGGTGGGAGGCTATCGCATTCTCTATACCATCGATGACCGGAAAAAGGCCGTAACCGTTTACCGCGTCATGCCCCGGGAAGACGTCTACCGACGGTAGCTGATTACCTACATCCCCGGCCCCATCATCGGGCGCATGCCCTGGGCAGGTCCCTGCGGCGGCCTCATGCCGCTGACCGGCTGCGGCCCTTCGTCTTCCGCATACGGCGCGTCGAATTGGCTGTAGTAGAGGTTGGCGTAGAACCCGTTGGCCGCCAGCAGTTCTTCATGGGTGCCCTGCTCGACGATGTCTCCCTCGTCCATGACCAGTATCATATCCGCGTTGCGGATGGTGGAAAGCCGGTGCGCGATGACAAAGCTGGTCCGGTCTTTCATAAGCTCGTCCATGGCCTTCTGGATGAGGACCTCGGTACGGGTATCGACGGAACTCGTGGCCTCATCCAGGATAAGGACCCTCGGATTGGCGAGGAACGCCCGTGCGATGGTGATAAGCTGCTTCTGCCCCTGGGAGATATTGCTGGTTTCCTCGTTGAGTTCCATGTCGTACCCATGCGGGAGCACATGGACAAAGTCGTCAACGTACGCCATGCGGGCGGCGGCCATGAGCTCTTCCTCGCCGGCTTTGAAGTTGCCGTAGTTGATGTTGGCGCGTATCGTGCCGTTGAACAGCCAGGTATCCTGGAGCACGATGCCAAAGATACTGCGGAGTTCCCGGCGTCCAAAGTCCGTGATGTTCGTACCGTCTATCTTGATGTTCCCGCCGTTGAGTTCATAGAACCGCATGATGAGCTTGACCAGTGTGGTCTTGCCGGCGCCGGTAGGGCCGACGATGGCCACTTTCTGACCGGGCTGTATCTCAGCGGAGAAGTCCTTGATGACGATCTTGTCCGGGGAATAGCCGAAACGGACGTGTTCGAACTGGACATGGCCCTGTACGGTCTCCGGGGCACGGAAGGTCCCGGCGTCGGCGGGGATCTCCGGTTCGTCCAGGAACTCGAAGACACGTTCGGCGGCGGCGGCGGTCATCTGCATGACACTGGCGATCTGGGCCGTCTGCATGATGGGCTGCGTGAACAGGCGGATGTATTGGATGAAGGCCAGGATATCGCCGACCTGTATCATGCGGATGATGGCCAGGTAAGCGCCGAGGACGGAGATGACCACATAGCCGAGGTTACCGACGAACTGCATCACCGGCTGCATCGTACCGGAAAGGAACTGCGCTTTCCAGGCGGACTTGTAGAGCTCTTCATTGAACACGTTGAACTGGCGGACGGACTTCTCCTCGCCGTTGAAGGCTTTCATGATGGTATGCCCGCCGTACATCTCTTCCACGTGCCCGTTGACATGGCCGAGGTACCGCTGCTGGCCGCGGAAGTACTTCTGGGAAGCCTTGATGACCAGTCTGACCAGCACCATGGACAGCGGCAGGATCAATAATGCCACGAGCGTCATGAGCCAGCTTATCGTCAGCATCATGATAAGCACGCCGATGAGCTGGGTCATGCCGGTAACGATCTGCGTCAGGCCCTGCGCCAGGGTATTGGCGACGGTATCCACATCATTGGTCACGCGGCTGAGGACCTCGCCGTGGGTCTTGGTATCGAAATACTTCAGGGGCAGCCGGTCTATTTTCTCCGCGATGTTCTTGCGGAACTGGTAGGTGATTTTCATGGAGATGCCGGTCATGATGAAGCCCTGGCCGTAGTTGCAGGCGGCGCCGATGACGTAGAGGACGAGCAGGATAATGACAAGCTCGCCGACATAGCTGAAATCGATGGCGGCGCCGGGGACCTGCATCAATCGCCCGAATGCGCCCTCGGCAATCTCCGTGGTCGCGTCGCCCATCAGCCGCGGGCCGACGATCATGAAGACGGTACTGGCGATGGCGAGGATGAACACGAACGCCAACTGCAGCCGGTACGGTTTCAGGTATCTGCCGAGGGCCTTGATGGAACCTTTGAAGTCCCTGGCTTTTTCACCGGCGAACATCGCCATGTGGCCGGGACCGCCTCCGGGAGGCCCACCTCCAGGGGGAGGGCCGCCCCCGGGAGGCCTGCCGGGACCCGGTCCCATGTTGCCGCGAGGTCCAGATGGTGGCTGTGTCACGAACCGAGTTCCTCCTCCGTCAATTGCGATTGCGCGATCTCCCGGTAGACATCGCAGGTTTTCATCAGTTCGGCGTGCCGGCCCTTGCCGACGACCTCACCGCGGTCCAGCACGATGATCTGCTCGGAACCCATGATGGTGCTCAGGCGCTGCGTCACGATGATGACGGTAGCCTGGCTGGTGTCCCTTTTCAGCGCCCTCCTCACGGCCGAGTCCGTCTTGAAATCGAGGGCGGAGAAGCTGTCATCGAAGATATAGATCTCCGGTCTCTTGACGAGCGCCCGGGCAATGGAAAGCCGCTGTTTCTGCCCGCCGGACAGGTTGGTCGCGCCCTGGGCGACCGGGGCATCGAAACCGCCTTCCGTCTTGTTAATAAAGTCACTCGCCTGGGCGGATACGACGGCCTGCTGCAGCAGTTCTTCCGGGGCATCCTCATCCGCGTAGCGCAGATTGCTCTCGATGGTGCCGGAGAAGAGCGCCGATTTCTGGGGAACGTAGCCTATCTTTTCCCGCAGGTCGTGCTGGTTGACGTCCCGCACGTCCACGCCGTCAACGAGTATCCGGCCTTCCGTGACATCGTAGAAACGGGGGATGAGATTGATCAGCGTGGATTTGCCGCTGCCGGTACTGCCGATGATGGCCGTCGTTTCACCCGGCCTGGCCGTAAAGGTGATGTTCTTGAGCATGTCCTCTTCCGCGGCGGGGTAGCGGAACGAGACGTTCCTGAACTCGATGAGGCCCCGGACGTTCTCCGGAAAAGCCTCCGGTTTGACCGGGTCCACGATCTGCGGCTCGGTCACGAGCACCTCGTTGATGCGGTTGAAGGAAACGATGGCGCGCGGCAGCATGATGAAGATGAAGGATATCATCAGGAAGGACATGATGATGAGCATGGAATACTGCATGAACGCCATCATGTCACCGACCTGCATGGTCCCGGCGTCGATCCGCAGCGCGCCTACCCAGATGATGAGGATCATCGCGCCGTTCATGATGAACATCATCGTCGGCTGCATGATGACCATGATGCGCTGGATGAAGAGGTTGATCTTCGTCAGGTCGACATTGGCCTTATCGAACTTCTGCTCTTCGTACCGCTGCGTATTAAACGCGCGGATGACCAGCAGGCCGCTGAGGATCTCCCGCGTGACCAGGTTCAGCCGGTCGACCAGTTTCTGGATGATCCGGAACCTGGGTACGGCGACGGATATGAGCGTGGTGATCATGATGAGCATGGCGCCGATGGCGGCGGCGATGACCCACCACATGGAACCTTCACTGGTGACGACGTAGATGATGCCGCCGATGCCGATGATCGGGGCAAAGAACACGATGCGGAACAGCATCACGAGCAGCATCTGTATCTGCTGGATATCGTTGGTGGTGCGGGTGATGAGCGATGCGGTCGAGAACTTGTCGAATTCGGCGTTGGAGAAGCTCTCCACCCTCCGGAAGACCTGGAGGCGGAGGTCGCGGCCCAGGGCGCTGGAAACCCGCGAGGCCAGGTAGCCGACGATGACCGCGGCGGCGGCCCCGCCGAGCGTGATGGCCAGCATCAGGCCGCCGATGGGTATCATGTAGCCGAGCTGTATCCCGGCGATGTCCATGCCGATAGCTTCGTATTCCGCGGTGATAAAGGGGATGGCCGCCTGCATCACGAGCATTTCCGGCAGGTCCTCCATCCGGGAGTTTATCTGCTCACGCAACATCTCCAGTTGGGAATCGGTCAGTCCTGCCAGGTACTCGAAGGGGTCCCGGCCTTCCGGGAACGATGGCAGACCGGGCATTGCCGGCATGCCTTCCCCGCCCGCCTGCCCGCCGGTGATACCGGACACGATGGTGATGGCCGGTCCGAAAATATCGTTCAGTTGCCGGATGGTCTCATCATTATCCGTAGCAAGTTCGTAGACCGGTTCTTCGACCAGTACCGGATAGTCCGTCAGGTACTCGGCGTAGGCCTGCTGCGGGAGCGTATCCCGGGAGAGATAACGGAAATGCTGCATGACCAGGTCCTGCTGTTCTTCGGTCATGAACAGGGCGAGCCGTTCGTATTCCGAGACACGGATGGCGCGGGGGACGGCGTTCTCGACGCCGTTCTGCTGAATGCCCACGTTGACGATGTCCGCCATGTAGTTGGGCAGCGCCAGTTCCGCCATCGCCTGCCCGAACAGCAGCGCGAAAATGAGAACGATGGACCACTTGAACGGTGTGAGGTACTTAATGAGTTTAGACATACAACAGGTCTTTCATGGCTACGGCGCCGGGGGAAAGCCTCCCGGTCCCGGATGTTTCAGCAACGGGCTCGTATCTATCCGTGACAAAATCTCGATGAGCCTGTGGAGGTCTTCATCGCTGAGTACTTCAAAAACCTTCATCGCGGAGGCCAGGGCGTCCTTCCTGATCTTTTCCATATCGTCTTTGGCCAGTTGCGAGGCCCTCAAACGGACGATGCGCCGGTCGGAGGGGTCGATCTCGCGTTCGACCAGGCCGCGTTCCGCCAGGGAGTTGACGAACTGGGTGACCGCGCCCGGCGTGACGCCGATGTGTTCCGAAAGCTCTTTGACTGACATGCCCTGCTCATGTACCGCCACGGTAAAGAGGACATGGGCCAGGGGATGACTGAGGAATGGCACGCTCGGCTCGCTGTTATGGCGTATCATGCGCCCTACCAGCATCATGCGGTCTATTACGGACTGTAACAGGTCTTCCCTTGCCGGTTTGACTGTGTTTTTTCCGATGGTCATGCGATTTGCTTAGTAACTCAATAATATAGTAATTAAACTCTTTAGTTGCTCAATAGTTTAGCAGCTAATACATGTGTTGTCAATGAGGAAAACACGTATCCTTATACGTAATAATGGTGGCAGAAAGTACAATACCGCCCTCATCATCACGGCCGGCCACCTGGCTGCACCCGGAAGAAGTTATCCCGTTTGTCATCCCGTTTCCTTTCCCATACAATAGGAACTATACAACTGTTACCAGCGAGGCATCGGTATGTCCGGCAGCAATCCCCGGGAGAACAGCATCAATGGTTCCTGGGTCTACCAGGTACTGGAGAAGGTAAAAAGCGGAGACCTCTCCGTGGCGGAAGCGGTCAACGAGTTGAGCGTCCTTCCCTACGAAGAAATGGGCTTTGCCAGCGTGGATCACCACCGCCACCTGAGGCTGGCCTTCCCGGAGGTCATCTTCGGGCTGGGGAAAACGCCGGAGCAGATCGCCGCCATCGCGGAACGGCTGCTCGCCAAATCAGAAGATCGGAAGAGCGTCGTGTAGGGAAAGAGTGTAGGATAGGGTGTA
>CAZQQL010000108.1:0-9244 GCA_964595455.1 uncultured Dehalococcoidaceae bacterium | reverse complement strand
ATTGATGACCAGGGTTAGTTTGTCCTTCACTTCCAGGCTTCCCCACTGGTCGAGGTAGCCTATTCTCTTGTTCATCACCTGCTGTTCGAAGTTCCAGGCAATCGCGTCGGCGTCGCAGTCCGAGCCGTCATGGAACTTGGTACCCGGGCGCATCTTGATGGTGATGGTCTTGGCGGTGTCATCGAACGTGTAGCTCTCCGCCAGCCAGGGGACGAACTCCTGCTTGTCGTTATAATCGATGAGTTTCTCCACCCCGCAGAGCAGTACGAAGAGGTCCAGCGGGCTTTGCTCCAGGGAATACCCCATGATAGCTACCCCGGAAGCATTGATGACCCGGCATGTCCCGCCGTACACGGCTGTCGAGGACGGGGTCGTCGTTTTGGTGGTGGTGGTCGTCGTGGTGGCTGACGGCAGCGATGTGGTGGTTGTCTTGGATTCTCCGCAGCCGGTGAAAATAAGCGAGCCGATGATGAGGATGGCAATTGATATGAACAGCAACTTCTTCATAAAACCTGACCTCCGGTTAAATTTGGCAACCCGTAAGTAACCCTCTTTAACGACTACACTCCACCACCTCCTTTGTTACCAGCCCTGAGGGACTGGATAGGCAACGCATCTGAGAAGTCAGTATTTACTTGATTTTGGTGTGTTCGGGACTCCTGGTAAAAGTAGTTTCGGGACACCGGCTGAATGATTACCAGACACTGTACTCCAAAGATGAAGCTCTGTCAATGCTTTTCATATAGTCGTAACACTCGCCGTAAGCGTCATTTGGGAAATTCTAGCTTCTTGAAAATTCTTGACTTTTGAGGCCGGATGGCTATAATAAGACGATAATCAGAGGTTGTCATCAGCTCCAGGGAAGTATCCAGGCAAACTCTGATTTATAGTTCCACCGCACCAGCACCGGGAGACGCTGGCCCGCCGCCTGTACGTTCCGCCCGGCGGGCGTTGAGCAGAAATGGTCCCGGTTTGCTTTGCCGGTTTGTGATAATGGATTACTGAAAGCAGAGCTTGTCAGTAAAGAAAGCTGATTTAAGGGAGGTACCCATCATGTCCCCCACGAAGAAAACTTTATTCTTGCTTCTCATGACCGTCATTATCGGCTCGCTGCTGCTGGTCGGTTGCGGCGGAGACGAGACTACCACTACATCCACAACTCCTTCCGCCACTACCACAACAACCAAGACCACCCAGACGTCTACCACGGCGACTACCACTTCCACAAGCGTCACCACCACCCAGACCTCTACGCCGACTGTACCCGCTGATGTCAAGACCGGTGGCACTCTACGCAGGGTTTACCTCGATTACCCCAGCAACCTGAGCTACATCCCTGAGCAGAACCTCTCCGATGAGAGCATGGCTAAAGCTTATGCCGAGACTCTTGTCTATTACGCCGGAGACGGCAATTTCAAACCGGAACTGGCCAAGTCCTGGGTCATCGATGATGCCAACAAGACCCTCACGTTCACGCTTGAGCAGGGCGTCAAATTCCACGATGGAACCCCCTTCAACGCCGAGGCTGTCAGGAAGAACGTCCAGCTGCTGATTGACAGCAAGCGGCTGGCCAATGGACAGTACGTGGACTCCATCGAAGTCGTCGATGAGTACAACTTCCGGTATAACCTCAACGCTGTATTCACCCCGTCCATGATGCTCCACTCTTACGGTTATAACCTGCTGACCATGTTCTCTCCCACGGCACTGGAAACCAACGGCAAGGAATGGGCCGTCACTAACTTTGTCAGCACCGGTCCTTTCAAGTTCCAGAGTTTCCAGCGTGACGTTTCCCTCAAGATGGTCCGCAATGATAACTACTGGCGCGGCCCGCAGTACCCCTATCTCGATGGTATTGAGATCACCTTCGTCGCCGATGCTACCATCGCCGCCACCAAGATGCAGGCCGGTGAAGGTGATACCTGCTCCGGTCTCCCCCTGAAAGAGGCGATCGACCTCATGAACCTCGGCTTCGTCGGTATTCCGCAGATCGGCGGGTTCTTCTCGGACCTCATCCCGGATACCAAGTCGCCGGACTCCATTTTCCAGAACCTCAAGATCCGCGAAGCTGTTGAATACGCCATCGATCGCGACGCACTCGCGGCCGCCCTTGGTTACGGCCGGGGTAAGGCCATCAAGAGCCTCGGGCCGCAGGGCACCCAGGGCTATGATCCCAACTATCAGATCCGCGAATACAGCCCGGAAAAAGCCATGGAACTGATGGCGGAAGCCGGATATCCTGAAGGATTCAAGACCACCATATTCCAGCTCCAGGGCTCTACAGACCTGGCCGAAGCTATACAGGGCATGCTCCTTGAAGTCAACATAGACGTCGATATCCAGGTTGAAGACCCCGGTAAGTTCTTCGGGCGGATCTACGGTGAAGGCTGGCCTAATGGCCTGCTGCAGTTCTCCGTGCCCATGGACCCGGAATATGCCCTCGGCTGGTTCGTCCACTTCGGCCCGCAGCCTATCTTCCCGTATGTCAGCCTTCAGTGGCCTGATGGCTACCTGGACCTCGCGGAAAAGCTCCGGACGGCTCCCACGGTTGAACAGATGCGCGCCGCCACCGCCGAAATGATGACTTTCGTCGGTGAAAACGCCACCGTTATACCGCTGTACACCACACCCGGCTACTACATCACCCGGGACTATGTCCATACCGAACTCAACAAAGAGCACTTCATGGTCTGGCACAACTACCTTGACTGGATGGACAAATAACCCAAATTCGTAGATAAATGGACCGGGCTCCGTTGCAGAACCGGGGCCCGGTCCCTGACCAATTATGACTTAAAAGGGATGCACCGGATTGGATCCAGAAGTACGATGCACTCCTAACTCCGGTTCCAGCCCCATTCCGGACGGAGAATAGTAATTTGACGACTTACATCATAAGAAGACTTATTTGGGCGATTATCCTCATTGTCCTGTTGACTATGCTCGTCTTCTTTTTCATGCGCCTTCTACCCGGTGACCCCATATTGATTTACGTTTCCTCTTCATCGTCGTATTCCTCACTTTCCCCGGAAGCCATGGACCAGCTGCGCGCCGAGTACAACCTGGACAAGCCCCTTTTTCAGCAGTACCTTATCTGGATAGGTGATATTTTCCGGGGAGACCTGGGAACTTCCATCACGTATCATGAAGACGTCGGCGCATTATTGGGCACTCGTCTGCCCATAACCATGCACCTGGGCATACTCAGTTTCATCGTTGCCACGTTGCTCGGCGCTGCTTCGGGTCTGCTGGCTGGCCTGCGCCGGGGGAAAATCGCTGACCAGATCGTCACTCCGCTGGCTTACATCGGCATTTGCATCCCGGTCTTCTGGCTCGGCATCCTGATGATGTATGTCTTCGGCCTCAAACTCGGATGGCTGCCCATCGGCAATTATACCTCACCCTTTGAAGATTTCTGGCTCAACACCCGCCAGCTCGTCATGCCGGTCATCTGCATGAGCGTTACCGGTCTGGCCTCCATGTCCCGCCAGATGCGTTCCAGCGTCCTGGAAGTGGTCCGTCAGGATTACATCCGCACCGCCTGGTCCAAGGGACTGAGGGAGCGGATCATCGTCGTCCGGCACATGCTGAAAAACAGCCTGATTCCGGTCATCACCCTCATGGGTTTTGCCATCGGCATGATCTTCGGCGGTTCGGTGTTCATCGAGACGGTCTTCAACATCCCCGGAGTGGGAAGGTTGATGGTACAGGGTATTTTTGCCCAAGATTACGTCGTCGTACAGGCCTGTACGCTGATATTCGGCGGCATCGTCCTTATTGTCAATCTGCTCGTTGATATATCCTACGGCTGGCTCGATCCGAGGATCCGTTATGACTAGGGGAGTTGGTGAAATGACGGAAAACCAGATATCAGCCCCGGGATTCACTGAAGCGCCGCCGAGGGTGAACGAACTACGGCGTTTCGCCCGGGTCTTCTTCCAACGCAAAATGGTGATCTTCGGACTCCTGGTACTTATCCTCTTGATCGTGGCTGCGATTTTTGCTGAACAGATCTCACCCTACGACCCTTACAAGCGTGACCTGTATAACGTCCTGGCGCAACCCAGCGCAGAGCACTGGCTTGGGACCGACGCCATCGGCCGCGATACCTTAAGCCGGCTCATTTTCGGATCACGGACAGCTATCCTGGTCGGCATCGCTACAGCTGGCTTTGCCGCCGCCGCCGGCATGTCCCTCGGTCTCATTGCGGGATATTTCAGCAACAGCATCATCAACATGATCATCATGCGCATCATGGATTTGCTCATGACCTTCCCCATGATTATCCTGGCCCTGTTCATCGCCGCTGTCCTCGGAGGAGGCATTCAGAACGTCATCATCGCCCTGGCCATCGGCGCCCTGCCCGGGTACGCCAGGGTCATGCATGGTCTGACCCTGAGCATCAAGGAGAACGACTACGTTATGGCGGTCCGGTCTGCCGGGGCTACTAACTGGCGTTCCATGTTCCGGCATATAATGCCTAACGCCGCCCCGCCGATGATTGTTCTTATCACACTACAGATCGGCGGACTTATTCTCGCCGAAGCCGGCCTTAGCTTCCTCGGCATCGGCATCAAACCGCCCGGCGCCGCCTGGGGCAGCATGGTCAATGACGGCTACCGCTACCTCATGACCAATCCCTGGCTCTCCTTCGCACCGGGCATCGCCATCATGTTGGTGGTTTTCGCCTTCAATATGGTCGGCGACGGCCTCCGTGACGCCCTCGATCCCAGGCTCCGCGGCACGATTTAACGGCCTGACCGCTTGCTGACTGTTTGACGTACCTCACCGTATTGTCTAAGCTGTAGAGGAACTTCACATTCCATCGTGATGGTGAACGGAGGGTTCCATGCTGCTGGAAAACAGGGTCGCTGTCGTCACCGGGGGAGGTTATGGCATTGGCAGGGCGATTGCCCTCGGTCTGGCCCTTGAAGGCGCTGATGTCGTCGTAGCCGCCCGAAGCCACAAAGACCTCGAGACCGTTGCCGATGAAATTGCCCGCCTGGGCCGGCGCAGCCTGGCGCTGACCGCCGATCTCCTCAAACCGGAAACCGCGGACACCATCGCCGACAAAACCATGGAACAGTTCGGCAGGATCGATATTCTCGTCAATAATTCTGGTTCGGAAGGCCCGATAATGCCCGTCGCGGCGATGGACCTGGCAGCCTGGAACGATCTTCTCACCGTAAACCTGACCGGTATGATGCTGTGCTGCCGGGCCGTCCTCAACAGGAGCATGCTGCCCCGCAAACAGGGCGTCATCCTCAACCTGGCCTCGGTATCGGGGAGACGCGGCGGCCCGACCCGCAGCGCCTATTGCTCCTCCAAGTTCGGCGTGGTCGCCCTGACCCAGAGCCTGGCCTGTGAGGTCGGCAAGTCCGGCATCAGGGTCAACGCCATCGCTCCCGGGGCGGTGGAAGGAGCGCGGATCGAGCGGGTCTTCAAGGCTGCCGCTAAGAACTCCGGCATTTCGTACGATGACCTCGTCACGGGCATAAACAATCAGACGGCGCTCGGCAGGATGGTCAAGCCGGAGGAAGTCGCGGACCTGGCCATATTCCTGGCCTCCGATCATTCCAGCGCGATTACCGGCCAGACGATCAACATCGATGCCGGCTCCGTATTCAACTAGAGCAAAAGCTACCGCGTGAAATACCATTCTCACCTTTATTGGAGATTGAGATGAAAAAGCTTGAAAACAAGGTCGCCCTGGTCACCGGCGCCAGCCGGAGCCTCGGCAAGGCGATGGCTGTTGCCCTTGCCAGGGAAGGCGCGAAACTCGTCCTTGCCGCGCGGAGCCTGGATGCCCTGGAGAAAACCGCTGCACTGGTCCGCGAGGCCGGTTCCGAAGCCCTCATCGTGCCCATGGACGTCCGCGAGGAAGCCCAGGTGGAAAACGTCTTTACAAGGCTGCTGGAACACTACGGACGGCTGGACATCCTGGTCAACAACGCCGGCATGTTCGGCGCCCACCCCTTCGAGGACTTCCCTACCGACACGTGGGACAGCCTCATCGCCACCAGCCTGCGGGGCCCGTTCCTCTGCGCCCGGGCCGCCTTCAGGATTATGAGAAAACAGGGCGGCGGCCGCATCATCAACATCGGCAGCGTCTCCGCCTACCGCGTCCGCACAGAGAACGCCGCTTACTCCGCCGCCAAGTTCGGCCTCCGGGGCCTGACCGAGACTATCGCCCTGGAAGGACGCCCCTACAACATCACCTGCGGCATACTCCACCCCGGTATGACCCGGCAGGACGTCATGCAGCCCGGAGATATGAATATACCTTGTATGGAACCGGAGAGCATCGCGGCGTCGGTGGTGCACATGGCCTGCCAGCCGGACAACGTCAATGTCCTGGAGATGGTCCAGCTTCCCATCGACCAGCCCTACCTTGGAAGAGGATAAAAGACAACAAGATTGGCGTTAGATTTCACGGAAAAGAATACTGGAAACAGCCTTGCATTGTCGATTGCCTCCCGTTTAAGGGAGGTAAGGTGGGTTTTATCCGGCTTAAAACAAGCCCGCTTGCTGGAGAGCGTCGGCTACACTGCCTTCACCACGATCCGCGCATCCACCGCCACCACGCCCTCAACCCCGGCAATCACCGGGTTCAGGTCCAGTTCCTCAATGTCCGGGTTCTGCTCAATGAACGAGGATACCTGCACGATGAGCTTCTCCAGTTTCATGATGTCCACCGCCGGCTGGCCGCGGTAACCGGTCAACAGCGCGTATCCCTTGATCTCCCGTACCATTTCTGCGGCGTCGATTGGCGCAACAGGGACAAGCCGGAACGAGACATCTTTCATGATCTCTACGAAGATGCCCCCGAGACCGAACATCAATACCGGCCCGAATTGCACGTCTCGGCTCATCCCGATGATTATCTCCACGCCCGGCTCTGCCATCTTCTGCACGGAAACGCCGGTGACCTTCGCACCCGGCGCCTTCTCTTTCACCGAGACCATCATATCGATGTAAGCCTTGCCGACCTGCGAACCGTTCTGCAGGTTCAGTTTTACGCCCCCAACCTCGGTCTTGTGGCTGATGTCCGGAGAAAGTATCTTCATCACCACCGGATAGCCGATTTCCCGGCTGACAGCCACGGCCTCGGCTTTGGTCTTCGCCAGCCGCGTCTCCACCACGGGAATCCCTGCCTTCTTAAGACGGTCCTTGGCTTCGACTTCATTGAGGAGGACGGTTTGTTTGTCTTTTCTGTTCGTCATTGGTTCTCTCACTTGATGCCCCGGTCCTTGAGGTACTTCTGGTAACGTGCCAGGTAACGCATGACACGCGCGGCGCGCCGGGGATGCGGAAACTCGGGGATGGCGTCCTTGCGGGGCAGCGCTCCCTTGTCAGCCTCTGTGAAGGTAATACGCGTAATGAACGATGCCGGCTTGTGGTGCCGCCGGATTAAGTCCTGAAGTTCGGTGAGGTTCTCCCGGCTCCGCTGCTTCATGGCTTCCAGTTGCGCCGGCTTGAGTTCCAGTCCCGGCTGCGCTGTCCAGGCCATGGGAGGCAGCAGCGAGAACACGGCGTCGACGTTCCGGTCCTCCATGAGGAGACGGTAGCACTGCATGATGGTCCGGTCTTCACCGAACGGCCGTACCCCGACCATGTCGACCGGATTACCGGGGTTCCAGCGCGGAGGGAAAATCGCCGCGAGCTTTTCGAGCGTTGTCTTCTCCAGGTCCGCTATCTCCAGTCCTTCACGCTCGCACACTTCCGCCGTGACCACCCCGAAACCGCCGCCCATCGTCAGTATGGCTATCCGTTTACCCGCCGGGAGCGGCATATTCTGTAGCGATAATGCCACATCGGCCAGCTCGTCTTCATCTTCCACGCGGATGACGCCGGATTGTCTGAAAGCGGCGTCGTAAATAACATCGGAGCCGGAAAGCGCCCCGGTATGGGAATGGGCCGCCCGCGCGGCTTTGCCGGTACCGCCGGACTTCATGGCGATGATCGGCTTATGCGCGGTTATCTCTTTAGCCAGGTCAAAAAACCGCCGGGCTTCCCGAAGCCCTTCGATGTACAGGACGATGGTCTTGGTGGCCTTGTCCCGCCCCAGGTACTCCAGGCAGTCTTCCAGGCGTGTCGTAGCTTCATTGCCGGTGCTGATGAACTTGCTCAGGCCGAGGCCGCGTCTCCCGGCGTTCTGGATGATGCTTGCCGCCAACGTGCCGCTCTGGCTGACCATGGCGATGGAACCGGGGGCGATAAGGTTGGCAATGCCGGCGCTGGCGACGCGGGTGTGAGCGTCCGCATGGCCGATGCAGTTCGGCCCGATGAAGGGCATGCCGGCCTCGCGGGAAATGGCGACAAGCTCCGTCTCCAGTTCCTTACCCTGCCCGTCGATCTCGGCGAAACCCGCCGAGATAACGACGGCCGCCTTGACCCCTTTTTGGGCGCATTGCCGGAAAACGAGCGGCACCACCGGCGCCGGGACCACGATGACGGCCAGTTCCACTTCGCCGGGGACATCGAGGATGCTCTCGAAGGTCGGAATGCCGAGGATGTCTTTCTCCTTGGGATTGACGGCATAGACCCTGCTTTCGTCGTTGATGCGGGTAACTTCGATTACCGCTCGGAGGGCGTCGTACCCCCAGGTAGCGGGGGTCTTGCGCGCGCCGATGACCGCAATGGATTCAGCCGCGAAAAGGGCATGCCAGAAACCGGCGTCATGGAATCTATCGGGTTTGTTCATGGGGATCTCTTTCGAGGGTTCTCTTCTATTATATGGAGAACCGGGAGAAAAAGGAAAGCGAATTCGTAATCGCTTGATAACGGCAATAAGACCTATTCATTATGAATAAACAGCGCAGGTATGGTATATTTACAAATAAATAACTTAAGAAACGTAACACGACGTGGTACAGACCAGAAGCTATTTAGACGTTTTCATCGATACTTTTTCAGCCAATCTGGATTTTCACGGGGAATCCAGCAACTACGGTTCTCATAATTTTCATTCATTTCCTGCCAAGTTTCCACCTCAACTTCCCAAGTACTTCATTGAGAATCTTACAGAGCCGGGAGATATCGTATTAGACCCAATGGCTGGTTCGGCTACTACAATTCTTGAGGGCTACCTAGCCGGAAGGCAAACGATCGCTTTTGATATTGATCCCTTGGCTATTCAGATAGCACAAGTAAAGACCACGGTATATGACCGGTTCGAATTAACCCAATTTTTAGAGAGAATTGTTGCCCAAGCTAGGGATAGATTTTCGAATAACAAAGATAC
>CAZQQL010000107.1:0-9271 GCA_964595455.1 uncultured Dehalococcoidaceae bacterium | reverse complement strand
ACCAGAGCAGGCCGGCCCCGAGGGCGACCATCGGGATATTGTTCGGTTCCATGACATCTTTTTGAAAACCGCGCCGTTTGCCGAGCAGGACCACCAGGGCCAGCGCGGAAATCCCAGCGTTGATGTGGACCACGGCGCCGCCGGCAAAGTCCAGCGCGCCCATATCGAACAGCCAGCCGCCGCCCCAGACCCAGTGCGCAACGGGCCCGTACACGAGCGTCACCCAGAGGGCGGAAAAGACCATCAGGGAACTGAATTTCATGCGTTCCACCACGGCGCCGGTGATCAGTGCCACGGTGATGACGGCGAACATCCCCTGGAAAGCCATGAAAGCTAAATGAGGGATGGTGGTGGCATACATGTCAGAGGGTTCCATGCCGACGGAGGCCAGCCCGAGGAAGTTGAGGCCGCCGATAAAGCCCCCGGCATCGTTCCCGAAGGCCAGGCTGTATCCCCAGAGCGCCCAGATGGTACCGACGAGCCCCATGACGCCGAAGCTCATCATGATGGTGGACAGCAGGTTCTTGCGCCGCGCCATGCCGCCGTAAAAGAAAGCCAGTCCCGGCGTCATCAGCAGGACGAGGGCCGAAGAGACGAGGATCCAGGCAGTATCACCGGCACTGATTGGCATTATGCACCCCCAAGGAATATGTCAGATTGATTTCATTTTATCCGGGGGGTATTACAGCCGGATTACGGGTATGTTACGAACAGGTTACGGTGAACAACCGGGGGGGAGATACCTCCCTCCCCCTCCGGGCCGGCTTCAGCAGAACCCGGTTTCATCAGTCCGACATCAGTACCGGGAAGAACACCTGCCAGGCCAGCAGCGACTTGGCGGTCAAACTTAACATAATATATACCTTTTCCCCGAATAGGTAATCCCGCCAGGGACCGACCTTCTTATACTGAAGTACCATGTTGATGGCAAAGATGTTGAAGAAAACGAAGAGTGAGAAGATAATGCCGTACACGAAAGCCGGCGGAGTTACCTCCCAGTCCGGAGCGAAAATATAAACAGCGATGGCGATCCACGGGATTATGCCAGCGAAGCTGCCGAACCAGAAGGGCAGGAAACTTGCCTTGCCGGGGGATTCGTACTTTTCCTGGACCGCGCCGAAAAGTATCATCGTGGCATTGATGCCGAAGATGGCGAGCAGCGCGGCGATATCGCTGATGCCGGTAAACTGGGCGATGAGGACGATCATGATCGAGGAACTGAAGAAATACTCCATCCATCGTCCGTAGTTCCGGTCCTTCAGCAGATTGCGTTTGTACCAGGAAAAGATTCCGGGCGATGCGATCAGCCACAGGGACAGGGCCGATATGGCCAGGAAGGCGAACACACCCCAGCCGGTTGGGATATCGAAGAGGCGGGTCAGCTCCGGCATCGTCCCCGGGGGACCGGCAAGGTACGTGGCATTCACGGGGAGCGAGAAGTCATTCGTGAGAAATGCCATCAGGGCCGCCTCGACCGCCAGGACGAGGCCGACGACAATGTTCCAGAAGCGCAGCCGGTTGAGACGCTTTTCCGTAGCTTGGTCCGTTTCCATAGACTACCTCCCTCGATGTAATGCCTGTCACATTACATGGTATCAGGAGCGTCTATGGTAAGGCAGGGAGTAACCGTGCCTGAGGGTCATTCCTGCTCGGGCCGGAACCGGTAGCCGATGTTGCGTACGGTCTCGATGAAGGTGCGGCCGCCTTCTTCTATCTTGCTGCGCAGCCGCCGGATGTGGACGTCCACGGTGCGGTCGCCGCCGAAATAGTCGTAGCCCCAGATCTTGTCCAGCAGGGCTTCGCGGGTATAGACGCGGCCGGGCGTGGCGGCCAGGAGCTTGAGGAGTTCGTATTCCTTGAACGTCAGCTCCATCATCACGCCGTCCACCCTGACATCACAACTGGTCAGATTAATAGAAAGGCCGTCCCGCTGAATGATCTCGTCGCCGGGTTCGCTCCCGGTGTCCTGCCCGAGGATGCGCCTGATGCGCAGGTTGAGTTCACGCGGATCGAACGGGCTGACGATGTAGTCTTCCACGTCCAGGTGCGGGTCCATGGTTTCCAGCAGTTCTTTGGGGAGAAAGGCCAGGATGGGCAGGGAACGGTCCCGGCGCAGGCGCCGGATGAATGCCTTCAGTTCCTGCTCGGTGGTCTTTGGATCGATATCCAGCAGGAGGATATCCGGCCGCGCGCCGGCGATTGTCTCGCCGACGCCGTTATTGTAGTGGACGAACGAACAGGCGATCTCGTAAGGCGCCAGTTCCCCGGCCAGGCCGGACCTGGCCGATTTCTCCCTGGTAATGAGAAGTGTTCGTATCATTATCCCTTTCCGGTCTAATAGGCATAGAGGCGGCCGTACGGACGGAGGGACTTCGGGTAGAGCTTCAGGAATTGCCCCTTCAGAATTTCTTCCGGATCTCCGCCGAAGTGGGACGTATACGTGGTTACATGCTTCCTGAGACTATCGTAGTCCATCTGTTCGAGTTTGGCAATACCCACTTCCTTGCCGAGCTGGTAGTCTTCAACGGTGCCGCGCACGTAGATAACACCGCCGTGCATGCCGGTGCCGATATACTTGGCCCGGTGGCCTTTCGGCGCGTTGATGCCAAGCAGGATAAGGACGCCGCCGGCCATGTACTCGCCGCAGAAGTCCTGGGCCGTCCCGCCGATGACCAGGCTCGGACGCTTGCCTTTGTATTCCTTCATGTGGATGCCGGCTCGATAGCCGACGTCATCGCGGACATAGATTGAGCCGCCGCGTGCGGAAAGCCCGGCCGTGTCCCCGGCGTGGCCGTGGACGATGATTTCGCCTTCATCCATGGTATTGCCGCAGCCGTCCTGGGCGTTGCCGTTAACGGTGATGCGCGGCCCATGCATGAACGCCCCGAGGTCGTTGCCGGGCGTCCCGTTGATCTCGATATTAACGGCGACATTGAGGTCGGTCCCGATGTACCGCTGCCCGCAGACGTTGTTGAGCTCGATGTCCCGTACCCCGCCGGTCACGAGTTCGCGGAGCCTGGCGTTCAGGTCCCGGTAGTAGACGCCGGTGGCGTCGATGCTGACCCGCTGGTTGTGTTCCTGCTGTTTTTCCATCACTGCGTTTATCATGGTTAACTCCCTGCCATCCGCACACCCAGGATTTCCAGTTCGGTATCGGTCAGGCCGACGCCGCGGAGGTGGTGGCGGTTGCCGCGCAGGCTTTCCAGGGCGTTGACCCCGAGCCCGCCGAGAATGTCTTTCAGTTCGATGCTCCAGCCGCGGAGCAGGTTGGCCGCCCGGCGCGCCCCGATGTCCGGATTGACGCGCTTGGTCAGCTTGAGGTCGCTGGTGCAGATGCCCCAGGCGCACTTGCCGGTATGGCACTGCTGGCAGACGTGGCAGCCGAGGGATATCAGCGCCGCGGTGCCGATGTAGACGGCGTCCGCGCCCAGCGCGATGGCCTTGGCGACGTCCCCGCTGCTGCGGATGCCGCCGGAGACGACGAGCGAGGCCTGGTTGCGGATGCCTTCCTGCCGCAGCCGGGTGTCCACCGAGGCCAGGGCCAGTTCGATGGGGATGCCCACGTTGTCCCGGATGACCTTGGGGGCCGCGCCGGTCGCGCCGCGGTAGCCGTCGATGACGACGATGTCCGCGCCGCCCCGTACGATGCCGCTGGCGATGGCGGCGGCATTATGGACTGCGGCTATCTTCACCGAGATCGGCTTCGTATAATTAGTGGCCTCTTTCAGGGCGTGAATAAGCTGCGACAGGTCCTCGATGGAGTAGATGTCGTGCTGGGGCGCCGGCGAAATGGCGTCGGTCCCTTCCGGTATCATACGGGTCAGGGAGACGTCCGCGCTGACCTTCTCACCGGGCAGGTGGCCGCCGATGCCCGGCTTGGCGCCCTGTCCTATCTTTATCTCGACAATACGTCCCGCGTTCAGGTAGCCGGAATGCACGCCGAAGCGGCCGGATGCCACCTGCACGACGGTATTGTTCTTGTACGGGTACAGGCTCGGGTGGAGGCCGCCTTCGCCGGTGTTCCACATCGTGCCGATCTCGGCGGCCGCCCTTGCCAGCGAGGTCTGCACGTTGATGCTGACCGCGCCGTAGGACATGGCCGCGAACATGATCGGCGTGTTGATCTTCACCTGGGGAGTGAGGTGGGTCTTCAGTTCCCCGGTCTCCGGGTCTATTTCCAGGCGGTCCGGTTTCCGTCCCAGGTAGGTGGTCAGTTCCATCGGTTCGCGGAGCGGGTCGATGGACGGGTTGGTGACCTGGCTGGCGTTGAGCAGCAGGTGGTCCCAGTAGATGGTCTGGTTCTTGTCGTTGCCCATGCCGCTGAGAAGGACGCCGCCGGTCTCGGCCTGCTTGTTGATGTCCTCGATGATGTCCGGCCGCCAGTTGAAATTGCCGCGGGTAGTCGGCGGATTGTAGATAACTTCCAGGGCGCCGGTAGGGCAGAAGGTGGTGCAGCGCTGGCAGCCGACACAGTTTTCTTCATGGCTGCGGACAATGTTGTCTTCTGCATCGTACTCATGCGCGTTGAAGGAACACTGGTTGACGCAGACCTGGCACTGGATACACCGGTCTTCATCCCGTTCGATTCTGAATTTTGGTTTAAGATATGTTTTCATTACTGTCCTCGCCTTCCCACCGGTCACCGGGAGGTTGCGGCCGTCTCTGTTGCTTTGTCATGCGGTTCTGCTGATTTCAACCGGGCGATGACCGGTTCCCCGCCGCTGGGTATCCAGGCCCTGTCCAGTTGCGGCGATACCAGGCGAATGGCCGATTCTTCCGATGAGAGATAGACCATGTCTCCCTTTTCTCCGACGGTCAGCGGGCGTAGCCGGATCCGGTCCGTGAGGCCGATCATCTCGCCGGCGTGGGCGATGATGACCGCGAACGGCCCGTTCAGCAGCAGGCTTCCGTAGACCTGCCGGAGCGCCCGGGCGAGCGTCTGTTCCTTCTCCGGCATCCGGTCGATGTCATTCCAGAACGGAGCGGCCAGGACTTTGGCGGCCAGTTCTATCGGCAGGTTGTGGCGGCGCAGCAGGAGGTCCGCGGCATAGGCGATGACCTCGGTGTCCGTCTGCATCGTGCACTGGTAGCCGTATTGCTCCAGAAACCGCCGGTTTATGCCGTAAGAGGAGACCTCGCCGTTGTGCACCACCGTCCAGTCCAGGATGGAGAACGGGTGCGCACCGCCCCACCAGGCTACGGTGTTGGTCGGGAAACGGCCGTGGGAAGTCCACAGGTAGCCTTCATACTCTTCCAGCCGGAAGTAGTCGGCGATCTCTTCCGGGTACCCCACGCCCTTGAAGACGCCCATGTTCATGCCGCTGGAGAAGACGAACCCGGCCTTCGGCGTGGTATTGATGGTCATGACCTTATCGACGATGTAATCGTCCGCGGAGACGTTCCCCGGCAACTGGGCCGGCAGGTCCAGGAAGTAACGCCAGACCAGCGGCGGGTTGGTGACGGCACGGGTCTGGCGGGTCGGGATCACTTCCTGCCGTACGATGGTAAAATGCTGCCGCAGGTATGTCTCCGTCTCTTCCTTGCTGGCGGCGTCGTTAAACATGATGTGGAAGGCGTAGAGGTCCGCGTGTTCCGGGTACAGCCCGTAGACGGCAAAGCCGCCGCCGAGGCCGTTGCCGCGGTCATGCATATTGGCGATGGCCTTGATGACCGGTGTGCCGGAGAACCGGCGCCCGGAGACGTCCATCGCTCCGAAAATCGAGCATGCGTCAATGACCTTATCATCACCGAAGGTATTCTGTATCCTGTTCAGGTCGACCATGGTCGTTCCTCTAATTCACTCTTTCTTTGTAATCCTGAGTTCGCATGTCGAACGAAGGATCCGGATTAATCGCCGATCAACGCCTCTTCCGGCTCAATCACCAGGGCCGAGACTCCGTTGCCCGGCCGCTTGAGGTGCTCCCGCCAGATTGCTTCCGGCAGACTGGCCAGCCCGAAGCTGTCCGCCACCAGGGCTTTCTCGAACCCTTTGACGTCTATTCCTTTTTTCATCAGGTTGTAGACGATGCCGGACTTCTCGATGTCCCCGGCGAAGACCAGGCCCTGAATCCGCCCGTCCCGGAGTATGACCTTGCGATAGTTCCCGTTGCCGGTATGGGCCAGGGTTTCGTAGCTTTCGTCGGGTGCGTTCACGAGGCCTGCGGAAACGATGTGCAGCCCGAAATATTTCATGGAGTTCATCGCCGTACCGCCGGCGTACTCGGCTTTCTGCCCCGCCATGTTCAGACCGGCCGTCCGGCCGCCCTCGTAAGCGTTCGGCCACACCGGCGTCAAACGGTTCTGCCGGTAAATGAAATCGTAAGCCTCGGCGGCGTCACCGCAGGCATAGACGTCCGGTACTGATGTCTCCATCCGCCGGTCGACGAGGATACCGCGGTTCGTCCTGATGCCGCTGCCTTCCAGTGCGTCCAGCCGGGGCCGTACGCCGATAGCGGCAATAATTGTCTCGCACGGTATGGTCTTGCCGTCATCGAGGGTGATGCCGACGACCTCGTTACGGAGATTGCTGTTGATTCGTTCGGCTCTCCGCCCGGTCAGTATCGTCACGCCGGCTTCTTCCAGCGCGGCTGCTTCCATTGAAGAAGCCTCTTCGTCGAGCATCGCGCTCAGGATACGGTCCTGCATCTCGACGATGACGACGTCCACGTGACGGCGGAGCAGGGCTTCGGTCACGCTGACCCCGATAAGGCCGCCGCCGATGACGACGGCTTTGACCCGCCGGTGCAAGTGGCTGAGGAGCTGGTCGATGGCTATTGCGTCGTCCATCCGGTTGAAGGTGAACACGCCGGTGCTGTCGAACCCGGGCATGGCCGGTACTATCGGTGTGCCGCCCGTGGCGAGAAGGAGCTTTTCATAACCAAGCACGGCGCCGCCGGCGAGTCTGACGGTCTTTGCTTCCGGGGCGATTGCCGCTGCCCTGTCGCCAAGGACGGGCTCGATGTTATTGTCCTCGTAGAAGTCCGCCGGCCGGTAAAGGAACGTCTCAACCGGGCGGGGTTCGGCCAGGTATTCCGTTATCAGCGGTCGTGAATAAGCCGGGTAAGGTTCATCGGACACGATGGCCATGGAACCTTCACGGTCCAGTTCACGGATGGCTTCGGCGGCGCCGATGCCCCCGGCCGAATTGCCGACAATTAAGTATTTGAATTTCTTCGTTTTCATATTTGACACTCTCAGACGGCGGTGGCTTAAGCGGTGATTGCATTGACCGGTGAACCGTCTGCCTCCACGAAGACGAGGGCTTCGTTGGGGCAGTTGGCGACGCAGGCAGGAATTTCCTCTCCCTGGCACAGGTCGCACTTCACCATCTTTTTGGCGAACAGGTCCAGTTTGGGTACGCCGAGCGGGCAGACCAGCGAGCAGGTACCGCAGCCAATGCAGTGTTTTTCATCCACCAGGACGATGCCGGTTGCCGGGTCGCGGTGCAGGGCGCCGGTCAGGCAGGCCCGCAGGCAGGCGGCGTCAGCGCACTGCTGGCAGCGGATGGAGAGGGAGACGATGCCGTTTTCATCCACCCGGACGCGGGAGATAGGCCGCGGTGATTCCCGCCGGTGGGCTTTCACGAGATTGCCGGTCTCTGAGTGTTTGAGGCGGCAATACACCTCGCACAGCTTGCAGCCGATGCAGACATTTTCTTTGACCAGGACCTGTTTCATGTTACGCCTCGGGTATATGGTATACGGCAACCGTTTGCCGGTTATATAAATCGTAACACGTTCGTAATAAACTGTCAATAGGCCATTACCATTACATGGTTTTGCCGCTTTCTTTGCGCGGGCGCGCGCATGACATGCTTGTTCATGTACCTTAGAATGGTGCCCGGAAGCCCTGGAAACAACCGCTATTCGGCGGACGTGCTCTCCTCCTTGACGGAGCACGAAGAAGCCTGCAACCACCTCGGTCAATCCTGAATTTGATGATTTGTTTAGACGCCCTGCCGTGGTGTTTATGGGTTGTTTATATCAGTTTGTTCATACTGGGAATGCCAAAAGGGTAACGAGATGAAGAAAGTCCTCGTCAGACGTGTCAGGAGCGCCATCCCACGGCGCAGGATTGCCGGTCCTCAGCCCGGAGGTCTCCGGCTGCTCGATTCGAACACGATCAGGCAGTTCAATCCCTCCCTCCTGCAACTCGGTGATGTCGGCGTTCCCAGCCAGGAGCGCGAAGCCATGGCGGCTTTTTTCGATCTGACCGGTTTTACCGCATTTTGCAACCAGGTGGACGCTTACCTGGCCATCCCGCGCTTCCTGAGCGGGTTCCTGGAGTGGTTCTTCACGGAGATCCGGCAGCGGATCACCCAGTCCGTCCAGGGCGACAGCACCATGGTCTGGACCGACCTCCCCGCCAAGGTCAAGTTTCTGGGGGACGGACTTTTAAACATCTGGAATACCCAGCGCATGACGGACGAGACCATTTGCCGGCTCGTGACCAGTTGCTACGAAATATGCCGCTCCTACCGGCGTGAGTTTTACCCGGCCATGGCGGCGAAAGTGAACAAACCCCCGGTCAGTTTGCGGTGCGGTATGGCCAGGGGCAAGGTGTTTACCGTTGGCAACGGAAATGACTACGTGGGGCATTGCATCAATAACGCCTCACGCCTTTCCCACCTCAACTCCCTTACTTTTGCTTTTCCGCATCGCGGGTTTCCGGTGCGTGAATTTCTTCCGAGTGAATACCTCCGCCTGTTCGTACCCAAATACGTTGCCGTGCGGGGAGTAGGAGAAAGCGAAATTGTCTGGGTGGTCCGCAAAGAGTTTGAAGAGTTGCCGGACCATCAGAAAATGAACTACCGGAGCGTTGAGTCGCAGGGTTCGAGGAAGGCGGCGTAATAATGCCGGAAGGTGGCGTTATGGTCAACAGCCTTGAAACAAAAACAGCGTCCCCGGGATTGTCCGGAAGGATAGAGCGGGAAAACCGCCTTCGTCTCGAACAGATCTACGAGTCCAGCCGTCGTCCCGAGTCCGTACCGCGGATGGCCCAGATGCTGGAACAGGTGATCCGCATGACCCAGCAAACGCTGGAAGTCAATGCCGCCTCCATCCTCCTTTTCCGGGACAATAACCATGAGCTTTACTTCGAGGCGGCTTCCGGTCCCGTCAGCAAGTCCCTCCGGCAGGTGAAATTGAGCACCCAGTACGGCATCGCCGGACAGGTGGCCCGTACCGGTAAACCGCTCATCGTCAATGATGTCGAGCGCAGTGAAGATCGGAAGAGCGTCGTGTAGGGAAAGAGTGTAGGATAGGGGGTTGGT
>CAZQQL010000106.1:0-9481 GCA_964595455.1 uncultured Dehalococcoidaceae bacterium | reverse complement strand
GCGAGCACTACCAGGATGATAGCTATGCCAGGCGCCATCGACATGACGGGATGGGTGAGGAGATACCGTTGGCCGCCGCTTACCATATTGCCCCATGTTGCCGTCGGGGGGTTGATGCCAATTCCCAGGAAACTCAATGACGCTTCCGTCAATATGGCGAACCCCAGATCGATGGTAATCAGCACCAGGAGAGGCGGGAACACGTTAGGTACAAGGTGGCGAAACATGATGCGAAGCTTGCTGGCCCCGAGGACGTCCGCCGCCACCACGTAATCATTTTCTTTGGCTGAAAGCACCTGCCCGCACATCAGACGGCAATAGGTAGGCATGTAACCGATAAACAGGGCTATAAGGATGGTGGTTACGCCGCCGCCCAGCATCACGGCAATGGCCAGCATGAGAACGAGGGGAGGCAACGACATGAGAGCGTCCATCATTCTCATGATAAACGAGCCGACCAGTCCGCCGAAATAACCGGCCAGCAGGCCCAGCAACATACCCGCGGCCCCTGAGGCCGTCACGGCAACAAAGCCGACCATGAGCGCAATCCTGGCGCCGTAGAGCAGTCTGGTCAGGGTGTCTCTTCCCTGTTCATCGGTGCCCAGCCAGTGCGCTTTCGAGGGCTGCTGCAGGCTGTTGGGTAAATCCACTTTATTCGGTTCATACGGTGTAATGACCGGAGCCAGGACGGCCGTCAGTATCGCCACAAGCAGGACGATGGCGCCGAAGACGACCACCCAGCGGCTGAACATTACTTTTACGATACGCCGCGGCTCGCTGATACGAGGCCTCAGCGATCCGGACAATTCATTATTCACAGTTGCTCCGCTCATCAAGCTTCCTTATCCATAACGTATTCTGGGGTCGATCCAACCGTAGGAGATATCGACCAGCAGGTTAACGAGACATACCACCGTACCGATAATCAGCACAAAGCTTTGAACGATCAGGAAATCCCGGTCAAGAGCAGCCCTTATCAACAAACGTCCGATTCCCGGAAGGTTGAATACGGTCTCAGCAAGTACCTCACCGCCCACCATGAAGGCCAGCGTCATACCGACCAGGGTTATCACCGGGATCATGGCGTTCCTCAACGCATGCTTGTAGAGGACGATGCGCTGCTTGAGCCCCTTGGACGTCGCGGTCCTGATATAGTCCTGATGTATGGTCTCGAGCATGCTCGACCTGGTCTGGCGCGCGACAACGGCGATGTTCGGCACAGACAACGCGATGACCGGCATGATGGCATGCATAATGTTGTCCCAGAGGTTATCCAGAGGGGAGACCCATCCCTGTATCGGGAGCCAGCCAAGCTTGAGGCCGAAGAGATATATGCCCAGTATACCCAGCCAGAAGGTGGGTATGGCAATGCCGATATTGGCGAACAAGGAAATAATCGAATCAACAACTGAACCGCGTTTGACAGCGCTGACAACGCCGGCTACCACGCCGACGACGGTGCTGAAAATGAGAGAGACGATGGTTAGATAAATGGTTACCGGGAACCTCTCGATGAGAAGATCGGACACCTGTTCATGAAAGATAAATGAGCTGCCCAGGTCGCCATGAAAAATCCCGTTCATCCACTTGAGATACTGCTGGTGAATGGGCAAGTCCAGGCCGAGCTGATGTGTTAACTCGGCAATTGCCTGGGGGGTTGCCTTGGTGCCGAGTATCCTGATAACCGGGTCCCCGGGAATAATCTGTAATAACATGAAGGACAGGACGGTTATCAGGAAGATAACGATTACGGCTTGTATGGCTCTACGAATGATGAAACCTGCCAAATTATGCCCCTTATACCATTGGACTCACTGTCTTCCGGCTTAACAAGGTAGTCTGTTCAAACAGCCGGTATATCTGTTTGTTAACCGCATTAAAAGCGCTACGGTTTATTCGGAATGAGGTCTTGCCGTCACGGTCCTGCGGGTCAGGGTTTACCCGGCCCGGTTTAAAAGAAGGCGCCTTCTAGATTCAGGGGATTAATGGCGCCTTCTTTCTTCACTTGAATGCAACTTTATCCTGTCAGCGAGCGTAACCGGGTAATTAGTGATTTTTCGTTAATTGTCCAGCCATATTTCGCCATAGCCCCAGGTGCCGCTCTTGTCTGAAGTAGGTTCGCCGACATAGTCATTATGCAATTTGGTTGACTTGACCGCGATCTGGTATTCAAGGACGAGCGGAGTATACATGCAGTACTTGTCTATCATCAGCGTCTGCAGGTCCCAGGCGGCGTTCTTCTTGGCATCGAAGGTAATGGCCGAGGTCATTTCGACCATCTTGGCTTCCACTTCATCAGGATGAATCATGCTGGTCGCCATGCCGGGACAGCCATCCTTGCTGAAGAAGTAGCGGGCCTGGATGCCAACTTCAGGGTCTGCCAGCATTTCCGTAGCGAACAGGCCGTCAGTCCAGCCGGTGCCCCAGTACATTTCTCCGTACTGACCGACATTCAGCACCTGGAGATCAGCGATGATGCCAACATCAGCCAGATAGCCCTGAATGGCAGTATAGGTATCTCTCATGATCTGGTCAGACCGGCACCACAGCGTGGTGGCGAAGCCGTTCTCGTAACCCGCCTGGGACAGGAGTTCCTTAGCTTTGTCCGGGTTATACGGATAACCGACGACATTAGGATTATGGGTCGCGCAGGTCACGTCATTGGTCTGCGTTGCGACGTGGGCATAGCCGTGGAACACATAATCGACGATGTATTCCTTGTTGATGGCATGACTGACAGCCTGTCGGACCAGGATATCTGCGTAAGGAGAATCAGGATTACTGCTGTCTCCGACGATAGCTTTGAGTGCGCCCTGGACCGATCCCTGCACTATCCTGGTATCCTTGGCGGACTCAAGCGTCCTGGCATCCTGTGGGTTGACGTTGTGAATGGCATGGTATGAGCCGCTGAGGTAAGAGGCAACCTGGACCGTAGGATCAGCAATGACGTGGAACTCGATACCATCGAGATAGGGTTTGCCTTCATCCCAGTAACCGTCGAACTTCTCGTATTCCTTGATGACGTCTCTCTGGTAATTCTTTAGCGTGAACGGGCCGGTACCGACGGGGTTATTATGGACCCAGTCCAGGCCGTGTTCTTCATACGCGGTCGGGGAAATGATTCCCGAATCCCAGCAGAAGTTCCGAAGGACCGTATTGTCCCAGGTGTGGAATTTCATCACGATGGTGGAGTCATCGACTTTTTCAATCGTTTCTACACCGACAAAGGTGGCGGCAAGGTTAACCGATGACCGCACCTGCTCGAGGTTCCACAGAATGGCGTCCGCATCGCAGGCGGTGCCGTCATGGAACTTGACGTTCGGCCGTACCTTAAAGGTAATAGTGCGGTTCACACCGTCTTCGATGAAAGATTCACAGAGGAGCGGTACCGCCGAGTTGGTTTTTTCGTTCCAGCGGACCAGGGTTTCAATGGCGGGGGCGCGCTGGGAGTAATCTTCCGGACTAATCTGGTCTGACGGCCATCCCAGGGAGTCGACATCGGCCCCTACGATAATCTTGGCAATGCCGCCGTACCGGGGGCCCTCTGTAGGCTCAGCGGTGGATGTGGTGGCGGTGGTGGTAGTCGATTTGGATGTCGTTGTAGTGGTGCCGGTCGGCGTGGTATCCGAACATCCGGCGAGTACCGTTGCTATAATCAGGACACCTGTAACTAAGAGCAGCAAGATTCTTTTGGACATTAACAGTCTCCTCCTTCTTAAGGCAAATTACCCACAGTATCGGTGTTATAAATTCGATATTTCATGATTGCGTTATCGTGTCTTTTGCGTCAATACTTGAAATGAGGGATTTCCGAATGCGGTAACCGTTTTCCGTTCCAACAGGTGACGGCTTTCCGGTACAATCTCAACCAGGTACATTTCATTCAGAAACGGGCAACAAGTACTCAACGCGTCAATGAGTCCGGTCTTACAGGATACACAACTTGTCCATTTCTACATTCAGCGTTTCCCTGAAATCCGGGTGGGCAACCGCAATCAGTTGCTGCGCTCGTTCCCTAACGCTCTTCCCCCGCAAGTCCGCGATCCCGTTCTCAGTAACGATGTAATGGACATCGCAGCGGGACGTCGTCACCACCGCACCGGGGTCGAGCCGGGGTACGATCCTGGATACTTTCCCCCCGCCGGCTGTCGATGGGAACGCCAGGATGGATTTGCCGCCTTTCGATCTCGCCGCGCCCCGGATGAAATCCACCTGCCCGCCGACACCACTGAACTGAACCGGGCCGATGGTATCCGAAGCGACCTGCCCTAAAAGGTCTACCTGGAGACAGGAGTTGATGGACACGACCCTGTCGTTCTGCCCGATGATGTACGGGTCATTGGTATAGTCAACCGGGTACATCGCAACGCTCGGGTTCTCATGGACGAAGTCATAGAGCTTTCTCGTCCCCATGAGGAAACTGGCCACCAGCTTTCCGGGATGCAGGTTCTTCCGGGCGCCATTGATGACACCCTTTTCCACGAGGTCGACCACGCCGTCGGAGAACATCTCCGTGTGGATGCCAAGGTCCTTTTTTTCCGCCAGGAACGGTAAAACCGCATCGGGAATAGCGCCGATACCCAGTTGCAGGCAGGCGCCGTCTTCGATGAGTCCGGCGCAGTGGCGCCCGATGTCCATTTCCGCCGTTATTTTCTGGATGTACCGTTCCGTTTCCATCCGGTTGTTTCCGGTTTTTTCCCTACCAAGTTCCAGGAGCGGTTCATGGTATTCCACGATGTGATCGAGCCTAGAGACGTGGATGGAAGCATCGCCCAGCGTCCTGGGCATGCGGTCATTAATCTGGGCAATAACGGTCCTGGCGGATTCAGCCGCCGGCTTGGTATAGTCTACGGAAATACCGAAACTGCAGTTGCCGTCTTCATCCGGGGGAGAGAGCTGGCACAGGGCTACGTCTACCGGGAGAATACCGTCTGTGAACAAACGCGGGATTTCAGAAAAATAGCAGGGCGTGTATTTTGCCCATCCGCCGTTGACGGCCTCCCGGCTGTTGACGCCGACAAAGAACGAGTTATGGATAAAGTGTTGCCGCATTTCCCAGCTGCAGTAAGGGGCCGGGCTCAGCGACACCATGTGGACGATCTCGACGTTTTCATAGGCGTCTTTGTTGGCTGTCATCGCCCGGACAAGGTGCTGCGGCTGCCCGTACGCGTGCCCGACAACCACGCGGTCGCCTGACCGGATGGCCCTGACGGCCTCATCGGCGGTAGTGAGTTTGTTCCTGTATTCATCACGCCAATGCATCTGGATTTCCCCAACGCCCGTTACTTTTGCGGCTCAATGCCGCACAGCCTTTTTGCCGCAATCTTCATCCGGTCCAGGTTGCTCTCCCTGGTGATCATGATCTTCTGCGCTTCCGGCGAACCGGCTCCATGGAGTGATTCCGTCAAATAGCACACGGCGCCGGTTCCGAGCGTGATATTCTCAATCAGCCTCAGCGCCCTCATCCTGTCTTCCGCTTTCGTACCGGCGACACCCTGGAGGTATTTGCCGACAAATTTGCCGATCCGCGGATTGGCGAGATCTTTCTCTGACGGCATCGTCACCAGGGAACCTCCGGCTATTTCCTGGGCAAGGCGGCTAATCTCGTACGGAAACCGTGTTACATTCAGTTTGGAGACATTGGCCCACAGCGTATTGACAAAATACGTCCCGGATGGTTCCTGGCGCCCTTCATGAGCGCAGGCCAGGCTGCAGCACATCATCGTCTCATTGAGGTGGATCATCTCAGTAATCTTGCTACGGATATGAGAAGCTCTCGCCGTTCCCTGGTATTCAGCCACCAACTCGCTGGCGCCTATCAAGATATCGCCGATACCAGACTTGCAGGCATAGCTCTGGCGATGGTACGCAGCGAATTTTTCCACGAAGTCCGCAGTAAACTCGTGTTCTTTGTACATGAACACCCGTTCCCATGGAACGAATACATCATCAAAGATGACCATACATTCCTGGCCGCTATACAGGACATTACCGGTATCGATGGAACCGCCTTCGGCTTTCCGGGTATCACAGGACTGCCGGCCATAAATGTAGATAATCCCCTTCGTATCGCTGGGCAGGGCGAAGGAAATGGCATAATTTTTGTCTTCTTCCCGCATGGCGCGGGTCGGCATGCAGATAATCTCGTGGGAGCTGATGGCTCCTGTCTGGTGGAGCTTGTTGCCCCTGACGATGATGCCGTTTTCCCGCTCTTCGATGACATGGAGATACTGGTCCGGGTCCGGCTGTTCGGCAGGCCGGAGGCCCCGGTCGCCCTTCGCGTCCGTCATCGCTCCGCAGCAGGTCAGATCTTCATCCTGGACGTAGGCAAGGTACTTCAGGAACCGCTGGTAGTAATGGGTACCGTGTTGATGGTCGATATTATAGGTGATGATCGATAAAGCGTTGAGCGCGTCCATACCGACGCAGCGCTGGAAACACGAACCGGTATAGGCGCCCAGGCCGCGTTCCATCTTGGATTTTGCCACCAGGTCCGCAGTGCTGCGGTGGATATGGCAGAAGCGATTGATCGTTTTACCGGAAATATGTGATTTGGCCGTCATCATCTCCCGGTGTTCCGTTTTTTCCGCCGCTTCATAGGTTGCCGCGACGCATTCCAGGGAAGGCCGGATGATGGGGTGATCCACAAAATTAGTGACCCGTTCACCGAAGAGGTATATCTCCAGATCGAGTTTACGGAGGCTGTCGATGTATTCCTGTTTTGTTTTCATCTCTTTGCTTCTTAAAGGGATTGGTTAACGCTTACCAGGCATCCTTCCAGATGCCGCGGACATCATCGAGCGTCAGCGTCCTGGGATTGTTGGCCAGCAGCCGGGTAACGTCCATGGTTGCGAGGGCCATTCCTTCCAGTGCTGTTTCCGGCACCTGTAAATCACGCAAGCGGCTGGGAAGCCCGATTTCCTGAATGAGCCTCTTTACGGCGGTAATTCCCGCTGCCGCCGTTTCATGTTCGGTCAGGCCGTCCGTCCGTTCGCCAAGGACCTGTGCGATAATGGCGTATTTTGCCGGGTTTCCCGGCAGGTTGCACTTCATGACGTAGGGAAGCAGCAGCCCGTTCGCCATGCCGTGACTGATATGGAAACGCGCTCCAAGCGGGTAAGCGAGCGCATGGACCGCCGCCACCCCGGAATTCCCGAAGGCGATTCCCGCCAGCAGCGCCCCTTCCGCCATACCGCTCCGGGCTTTTTCGTCGGAACCATTGGTCACCGCCGCTTTCAGGTTCGCGAAGACCAGTTCCATAGCCTGCAGGGCAAGAGCATCGGTGAAACTGCTGGCCTTGTTCGAGGTATAGCATTCTATCGCATGCACCAGGGCATCGATGCCAGAGGCGGCGGTTACCCCGCGGGGACATCCGTACGTGAGGACCGGATCGACCAGCGCCACTCTAGCCAGCAGATTATCGCTGACCATACCTACCTTCAGTTCTTTTTCGTCATCGCTGAAGATGGCGATGTTAGTCACCTCGCTACCGGTACCGGCTGTAGTCGGAATGGCGATGACCGGGATACCCGGCGAAGGGACCCTGTCGGTCCCGATGTAATCGCGTACATCGCCGCCGAAGGCCAGGAGCACCGAAAGTCCTTTGGCTGTATCGATGCTCGACCCCCCGCCGAGGCCGATGACAGCATCATACTTGTTTCCGCCCAGCTTCTTTACCGCAGCGGCCAGACCGGTGAGTGATGGCTCGGGTTCTGCTTCCGAGTACACATCCGCTAAAACAGATGCTTTGCCAAGGACATCCAGCACGGGCTGCACGAGGCCGGATTTTGAAACGCCCTGGTCGGTGACGATGAGGGCCCTGCGCAGCTTCAGCTTTTCCGCTTCGGCGGCCAGGTTTGCCAGGCTCCCGGCTCCGAAGTGTATGGTCTGCGGCAATCGTATCTTGTAAGCTGATAAAACGTTTTTTATTATCATACTTGTACGCTCCTCTTCCCTGAAAAAGTGTTTATGGGTATATCCCTCGCAATTTCAGAGCCGAATCGAGCCGTTTCAGAGCGAGCATATAAGCGGCTTCTCTCATAGTTACCTTGAGATCTGTGCTCAGCTTGCAGACTTCAGAAAAAGCGTTAGTCATGACCGCTTCCAGTTGTTGATTGACCTGGGATTCAGTCCAGAAGAATGACTGGAGCCCCTGCACCCACTCGAAGTAGGAAACAACCACGCCTCCCGAGTTGGCCAGGATGTCCGGCACGATATGCACGCCTCTGTCATTCAGGATTTCATCTGCTTCCGGGGTGGTCGGGCCGTTGGCGCCTTCGATTATCAGGCGGGCTTTCACGCAGCGGGCGTTGTTTTCGTTAATGGTATTCTCAAGTGCGGCAGGGGCCAGGATATCGCACTCCATGGCCAGGAGTTCCGCATTGGTGATGGTCTCACTATTTGAAAAATTGGTGACAGAGCCGGTAGTTGCTGCATGTCGCTGCAGGGAAATGATATCGAGTCCCCCGGGATTGTAAACTCCGCCCATCACGTCTGCAACGGCGATCACCCTGCACCCTTTCTCCGCCAGCATCCGGGCGAGGTTGCCGCCCACGTTGCCGAAGCCCTGGACCGCCACGGTGGCGCCTTGAACATCAATGCCAAAGTGTCTGGCAGCCAAGAGAGTACAGATCATGCACCCGCGGCCGGTGGCTTCGAAACGCCCCAGGCTGCCGCCGACGTCTATAGGCTTGCCGGTAACGACCCCCAGCACGGAGTAGCCACGGTTCATGCTGAAAGTATCCATTATCCAGGCCATGATCTGGGGATTCGTGCCGACGTCAGGCGCCGGGATGTCCCTTTCCGGGCCGATGAGACCGGAGATCTCGCTGGCATACCGGCGGGTCATCCTCTCCAGTTCGTGGACGGACAGCATTTTCGGATCGCAGACCACAGCCCCTTTGGCACCGCCATAGGGAATGTTAACGACGGCGGCTTTCAAGGTCATCAGAGCCGCCAGTGTCTTGACTTCACTCAGGTTAACATCCGGATGGAACCGGATACCGCCTTTGAAAGGCCCCCGGGTGTCATTATGCTGGACGCGATATCCGGTAAATACCCTGACCGATCCATCATCCATTTTCACCGGAAAATTGACACACAGCTCCCGACGGCATTCTTTCAACATGGCCATGCAGGCCTGGCTTACATCCGTACGTGCGCAAATAGAATCTATGCGTTCCTGATAGTCCTGGAAGTCGTCGTTTAATCTCGTTTTCAAATTTACCATGATATTCAACTCATCAATTAGGCCAACAATTCGGGCCTGTTCTCCATTTCATGAGAGAATTGTAATACGTGGTTTAGCGATGCACGGTGGTTTCTCTATAAAATACGAACAAAAATGAGCCCGAATCAATAGTTGAAATGGGGTATTACGTTAATGGTGAAATTGTGATAGAGTGCAAATGATACAATATCGGGGAACATAGAATCATGGATGGCCTCAGTAGAAACGAAATAGAAGATATTTTAAAACTGG
>CAZQQL010000105.1:0-9513 GCA_964595455.1 uncultured Dehalococcoidaceae bacterium | reverse complement strand
AGCTTTTCCACGCCCCGGTGCAGGTAGCCGAACACCGGCTCGATGTCCATGACCACCTCGCCGTCCAGCGTCACCCGCATGCGGTAGACGCCGTGCGTGGACGGATGTACCGGCCCCATATTCAGGACGAACGGTTCCGTCTTGAGGTGCATCATCTCGACGCGCTGTTCGGTCGTCACCAGGTAAAGTCCTTTCTCAACGGAAAACCTTTGTAGCCTTCCCAGAGGAAGATGCGCCGGAGGTCCGGATGGCCTTCGAATCCAATCCCGAAGAGGTCGAATATCTCGCGCTCCTGGAAGTCCGCGCCCTGCCAGATGCCCGTCACGGACGGCACGACCTGGTCCTCGCGGCCCGGCGTCCTGACCTTGACCACCATGACGTGGTTGTACTGCAGCGATGAAATACGGTAGACCAGCTCGAAGTACTGGTAGTAATCGACCGCCGTAACGAAGTTGAAATAATCGAACTTCAGGCCGTCGGTGTCTCGTAAATACAGGCAGATGTCCTGCAGCGCATCCGGCGCAACCAGCAGGGTATCGCTGCTCAGGGCCTCGACCTTGCGGGGGTATGACTCCGCCAGCGTCACCGCCAGGTCCTTGACCGCGAAGGCCGTCGTCATACCGGGTTCTCCCTGGTCATGATCTCTTTGAGGTCCGGGACGGGCCGTTCTTTAGCGATCTTTTCCTGGAGCATCTGGATGGCGTGGATGAGCGCTTCCGGTCGAGGCGGGCAACCGGGGACATAGACGTCTACCGGGACGATCTTGTTGTAGCCGGGCACCACGCTGTAGGACGAGCGGAAAATGCCGCCGCTGACACCGCAGGCGCCCATCGCGATGACCCATTTCGGCTCCGGCATCTGGTCGTAGATGCGACGCACGTTGGGCGCCATCTTCCAGGTCAGCGTGCCGGCGGTGATCATCAGGTCCGCCTGGCGGGGCGAGGCCCGCAGGATTTCCATGCCGAACCGTGAGAGGTCGAACCTCGGGCCGTTGGCGGCGATGTATTCGAAGGCGCAGCAGGCGGGAAAGCAGATGACCGGCCAGAGCGCGGATCGCCGCGCCCAGTTGATGAACCAGTCAGCCGTGGTCAGCACCACGTTACGCTTGATGTCTTCGTCCAGCCACGCGTCCGGATCAGGGATAGCATATTTCGAGGCGGCTTTGGTCTGTTCTATAATCTCGCCCTCGCGACGGTCGATGTCACGCGGCGAATAGATATATTCGTGTTGATTGATTATTTCCATTCAAGGGCCTTTTTCTTCCAGGCGTAAAGGTAGCCGACCAGCACGATGCCCACCAGTACAAGCACCGCCACCAGGCCGGACGTGCCAAGTTCCCGGAGCTGGACCGCCCACGGGTAGAGGAAGATGACGAGCACATCGATGGCCACGAAGACGAGGGCGTAGAAGTAGTAGTGGAAATTGAACTGTACCCAGGTCTTGCCGATGGTCTCGACGCCGCATTCGAAGATGGAGTCCTTGGCCGGGTTGGGGTTACTCGGGACGATCTTGAGGAGACGGAGGATGATGGGGATCATGACCATGACCAGTGAAAAACCGATGGCGACGATGAGAAAGAGCCCGATCGATCCGTAATTAGCCAGCAAGTTGCTATCCCCTTGGTTCTCTCGTTGAAGTGCGGCGGCTGCCCGTGGTGCTATATCCGATGGCCTAATTCACGCCCGTGTATCAAGTCAGTATACCATACTGAATTTTTTGAATGCAACGGCAATAATGCTTAATGGAACGCAGAAAAGGATTGTATCGGATAGCAGCAAATGACAGGTAGGGTGGGCAGCAAAGCTGCCCACCATTTACCAGTACCTGGTTTTATTTCAGGGCCTTCAGCAAAGCCTCTATTTCATCCAGGTGCATGTCCCGGTGAAAAGCCCGGTCCAGGGCGTACCGGTCGTTGAGGGCTTCTATCTCTTTCACCATCTCCGGTGAAAGGCTTCCCAATTCATTGTCCACCTTTTCCGCCGCGGCCAGGCACAGTGCCGCGGTCTTTCTCACGGGCATCGCCAGGAATATCGGTATCAGGGCGTCGTTCACGGTGTGCATATCGATGCCGCCGATATCTGAAGCCTCCACTCCGTTCTCCTTCCACCGCACGGCCAGTGACGCCCGCCGCTCGTCCCAGAACGCTATGTGACCCAGCGCGACCGCCACCGTCCAGCCTTCTTTGTAGATGACGAGGTCCAGTTCTTCATCGGTGATGGTTTCCAGGAGCTTCTTCAAGCGTTCCCGTGACCTGCGGTTCTTCTCGATGTAGGCGGTGTTCATAGACCCTTCTTCCTGACGTTAGATATGAGCCAATTATAGGCGCCCGGCTACAGTCAAACAAGTACTTTTACTGGTTCACCATTCGGATATGCTAGAATATTCCATCCGTAACTTCAAGAAAAAAGGAGGGACCAGGTTGAAAGCAGTTGTCGTTGAAGAATACGGGCGCGCCGTACTGAAGGACGTGCCCCTGAGGGAAGTTGGACCGGAAGACGTCAAGGTGAGGATTGCTTACTGCGGGATCGGCGGGCTGGACCCGTACATCATCACCGGCGAGGTCCCGCTCGAGTTGCCCTGGCATCTTGGTTATCAGGCTTCGGGGGTGATAGTGGAACTCGGCAAGGAGGCCAACGCCAGGGGCTTGAAAATCGGTGACAGGGTAGCTCTGGACCAGCATCAGTTCTGCGGTTCCTGCTACAACTGTATGCACGACCGCCAGAACTTCTGTGAGAACCTCAATAATTCGTTCATGGACGCCATGATGGCAGAATACAACGTCATCCATCAGAAACAGGCCTGGAAAATCCCGGATTCCATGTCCCTTGAGGAAGCCACGCTCGTCGAGAACATCGGCGCGTCACTGCCCGCCGTTACCCTGGCCCCGCTGAGAATAGGGGACACCTTCATGCTGCTGGGGGCAGGCACGTGCGGCCTCATCATTCTTCAGCTTGCCAGACTGCAGGGAGCGACGAAGCTGACCGTCGTCGAACCCGTTGCCGCCAAAAGGGAACTGGCCCTTAAATTCGGCGCGGACCATGTCATAGACCCGAAAACCCAGGACGTCGTCGGGGAAGCCATGAAGATTACCGGTAACCGTGGGTTCGATCGCATCGTCGAAGGCTCCGGCGATTCGGCGATGTTCCCGCTCTGTATCGAGATGCTGGCCCACTGCGGCCGTATTATAGTGTACTCCATTTACCCGGACCATCCCACGCTCAAGATCGATTACGACAAGATATTCTTCAAGGAAGCCGGCATCCAGGCGGTGTTCGGGCAGCCCAACCTGTTTCCGAGGGCGGTCGATATCGCCCCCAGGCTCGATCTCAAGTCCATGCTGGGCCCGGTCTTCCTGCTGGAACGATGGGAAGAAGCGATCGAAGCCCACAAGACGATGCAGTATGCCCGTGTCCTCGTAAAGTGTTCATGAAACCTGCAAAGGAGTTAGTATGACCATTAAAAAAGTGTTCCGGAACTGCGATGAGGCCGTCGCGGATATCTTTGACGGGGCCACGGTCATGATCGGCGGGTTCGGGTCGTTCGGCGGCCTGCCCGTTAACCTGATCGTCGCCCTTGCTGCGCAGGGAGCCAGGGACCTGACTGTCATCGCGAACATGGGAGGCGTCGGGTTCGAACTGAGCAAGCGCATCAAGCCGGAGGGCTACGAGGACATCGGGCTCCTGTTCGAGAAAGGCATGGTCAGGAAATTCATCGGGTCGGTACCGGCGCTCGGCGGTATGCCGCCGACGTCCCCCATCGAATTGCTGTTCAAAAAGGGGCAGGTGGAAATAGAAACAGTGCCGCAGGGCACGCTCGCGGAACGCATCCGTTGCGGCGCCGGAGGGCTGGGAGGGTTTTATACGCCGGTCGGCGTCGGAACGGTGGTTGAGGAAGGCAAAGAAAAGAAAGTGATCGACGGACGTGAGTTTATCCTGGAAAGGCCGTTGACGGCGGATTTTGCCCTGATCAAGGCCCATTCCGCGGATACCCTGGGCAACCTGGTCTACCGGGGTACCGCCCGCTGTTTCAACCCGGTGATGGCCGCCGCCGCGAAAATCACCATCGCCGAGGTAGACAGGATAGTGCCGGTTGGAGAACTCGATCCCGAAAGCGTCGTCACACCTCATGTATATGTATCCCGGATAGTGGAGGCAGACTAATGAAGGAACGGCTCGATGAACAGACCATCGCGATGAGGGCGGCCAGGGAATTCTTCGATGGCGCGGTCGTCAACCTCGGCTACGGTATGCCCGGACTTTGTGTCAACCTGGTCCCGGAAGGGCGCACCGTTTTCTTCCAGGCCGAAAACGGCGTCATGGGGTATGGGGCCTTTGCCTCCGATGAAGAAAAGGACTATGAACTGATCAACGCCTCCGACCAGCCGGTGACTCCGCTGCCCGGCATGTGCTTTTTCGACAGCGCCGCAGCCTTCGACATGATACGGGGAGGGCACATCGATATTGTCGTCTTGGGGGCCTACCAGGTCTCGGAGAACGGTGACCTGGCCAACTGGGGCCGCCCCGGTCGTCCGGCCACGGGGATGGGAGGCGGGATGGACCTCGCCGCGGGGGCCAAAAAGGTCATTGTTACCATGCTGCATACCACCAGGGAAAACGAAGCACGGATCGTCAGACGCTGCAACTACCCGCTGACGGCGCGGCAGTGTGTGAGCCGGATAATTACCGACCTTGCGGTCATCGATGTTACACCCGGCGGCCTGGTGCTGAGAGAACTGGCGCCGGGCTGGACATTCGAGGAAGTCCAGGTGCTGACCGAGGCCGTGTTGACGCCGGCTGATGACCTGAAGGAAATGGAGCTTTAGATCGGCCGGCGCAAGGCGCACTGCCGGTCAATTACCGGGAGTATAGTCCTCGTTCGTCATCACCCCGAAGTGGATGACCGGCCGGTCGATCTTCAGGTCCTTGAGAGGGCCGTGCCGCATGCCTCTTGGCACGAAAATGATGCAGCTGTGCGTGAGGATGTATTTTTCATCTTCAAGCCAGAACTCGATTTCAGCGTTAAGGTCATGCGGGTGCTCCCAGTCGGTCCCTATCCAGCCGAGGACCTCATTGCAGTCATGGGTGTGAGGTTTCAATTCCTGTTCCTGGCTGGAAGTATGCAGGGCCCAGACGAACCCCATATTCAGGGAACCTTTCAGGATATCGTCTCCCGACCTGACAATCTGCGATAGCCTCGTGGACCTTTCCGGGTCGCCGGCTACTTTGTTGATCTCTTCCCGCGAGGGCAGGTAATCCTCGATAATGTACTTTTCATACTTACGTTCGGCCATCCGGCGCCTCCTCACCTGAGTTGGATTGCAGTCTCAATCATTACCCGCATTCTTACAGGCATACTCAATTTACCAGCCGCGGTTCATTTTGTAAGGGACCGGCATTACGATCGATTTCGTTTCTACCATATTGCGTTTACTGATCGTGTGGAGTTGCAGCCGTAGAATTGAGTACGGGCCTGACAGGGACGGATCAACCGGTCCGCTATTGGGATTGGGGACGTCAGCGAACATCATTTCCAGAATGGATCCATATTCTACATCTGTGATCAAAATATGCTGCTCACGAAATGATCCGCGTTTGTCTTTTACGATCGGCATCATCTTTTTGGCTTCAATTCGTGCGTCAGGCGGCAGCACTTGTCCGGCTAAACCGGTGATATCCGCGCAAACCCCGGGCTCAAACATACCTTCCAGTTTCGGTGCGAACAGCGTGTAGGTTCCCAATCTCTCATTGCTGTACTCGTGCCGCATGACCAGGGCTTCGATTTCAACTATCTCATCATTTCTGACCTTCAATCTGGCTGCCAGCAGGCCTTCAACGTCATATTCCTTTATGCACCCTACAAATCCGGCCGAGCCGGTCTCCGGGTCTGCCAGAATTACTCTCTGGTCCCTGATTTCAGAAACGGTCTTCCACAGGCCGTCCCCGATGCTCAACTGCTGCCCGTTTTCGGTGTAGCGGACGGAACGCGCTATCCCCTTCGGCTTCGGGTCGCGGGACAGTAAAGCCGCCAGGAACCGGTCGACGAAAGAGGTAAGTTGTTCGCGGGTCATCGATGTGTCCGCGGGGGACTTGTCCGCTTTGATCGGATTAGCTTTTCCCAGCCAGGGGTCTTTCTCGGTGTCCCAGACCGGCCGGGTTCCGTAGGGTAACTCCGTCAGCGTGACCTCGATGAACTGAAGCTGGTCGTTGTCTACCTTGAACGATTCACAGACCTCCAGCGTTCTCGGCGTCGAAAAGTAGGGGGGTATGGGGAAGGTCTTGCCGTTCGGCATGTCGATGTTCCGTACGGTCCCGTCATGATCGTAGTACGCGAAGGAGATGACCGCCTGGCGTTCCTCATCGACGACGAAAAACCGCCGGTCCCGTATCCGGGTAACAAAACCGAGGAACCCTGTCTCGAACTGCTGCCGGCAGGTCATCGTCACGAAGTCTTTGTCCGATGAGTGCCCGTAGGCATTCGGTACATTGTTCGTGGTAACCAGGCCGTTCTCCATGCGGTTGCAGGTATCCGCGAAGAACGAGTAGTCGCCTTTGGGATCGTTGCGCACCATCCCGGTGAAGTACTTGTCGGCGGTAGCGATCACGCTTTCCCGCGACATCCGGCGTTCTTCCGGCACGGTCTCCAGGAAAACGTCGACCGGTTTGCCTCGTTTCTCGTATAGGTGGGAGCCCATGCTATCGCGGACGACCAGGCTTTCGATTTCAGTAATTTTGCCATTTTCCATCTTGAGACGCAGGTTCAGGATGACGTTCTTGCCGTTCTCCTGGATGACGCAGATGACCGCCGACTGCCCGGTCTGGACATCGACAAAATAATGCCGGTATGTTCCGAGGCCGGTGACTGTTCTCCACGTCCCATCCCCAATCTCCAATTCCTGGTTGTTCTCAACGAATGTGAGGTTATCAGCCAGGGGCAGTCCGGAAGGATCGTTCTTTGCCAGGGCTTCAAGATACCGGTCGATGTAGCCTTCCAGGGTTGCGCGATTGAGATTCTCCTGATTTTTGGATGATTGCATGACATAACTCCCTTGATGGAACAGAATGATTTCAGTGAATATAGCCGTCCGGGTTTGGTATATCATACCACAGATTGCCGGTCTTTGCCCGGACTAATAAAGCTAAGCGGGAATGAGGGATCCAGGCCGGGCATTGACTTCTCCGCAACTCGTCGTCCATGAAGTAACAAACCCATTACAGGAGGAGCATCTCTGCCCCTCCCGTAATCGGCCTGGGCACGATGAATGCTCTATGATATCGGTGAGACCAGTTTCTTCAGGTCGGAAGGCAGATTGTCGACGTTATCGCACTTGATCGGATTCAAGAGTGGTTGCCCGTTGTCTACTTCCATGACCTGCTTGCCTTCTGCTGACAGGAGGAGTTTGACGAATTCGACCGCGGCGTCGAGATTTTTCGCATTCTTGCAGATAGTGATGCCGTACACCACCGCTGCTCCCTTGGTGGTGGTATAATCCCCGGAACTGGTCTTGAGCTGGACCGAAGCTTGAGCATAGAAATCCTCATAGGTCATACCGGATTGACCTATCTGCCCAACCTGCGCCAGGTTGACGGCATCGTCCATCTCCATGTAGTTGAGCCCGTGCTGTACCGCAACAGAACGGTATTCGAAGGCATAGTCCAGGTCGCCGGATTGCAGCAGCGCCACGAGGTCTACGGACTTCGTTCTGACTACCTCGTTACCCTGGTTGGTCCGGCCGCGCTCCTGCTCCGTACCGGTGATGCAGGCATCATATAAGCCGTTGGCGTTCTCGTCCGGCGTGTTCCCGAACTTTGCAGCATCATCGTAGTAAAATTTCTGCGCCAGCTGGAAGACCATCATGGAACGGTAGCCGCACGGGTCGGCATCAGGATCGCTGTGGCCCCAGGAAACATCTTCATTCCGGAGTACATCGTACCAGGTCCTGGCGCCGCTGACGATGTCATCGGCAAAGGGTGCATTATCCCTGTAGCAAAGGACCATGGTATTGCGCGCGAATATGATGTTCCAGTCCGCGTAGTCGCCCTCATACATACGGCTGTTGATCAGCATATAGTCTGCGGATGCGATAATGTCAGGCGGGTCCTCTCCGGCATCCTGTTCGGTCATGGCCTTGCTGATAATGGCAGCGCTGCCGCCGGATTCTCTGAGGACGTCGATCTTGGGATGATCTTCCTCAAACAGCGCCTCGATCTGTTCAAAGGGGACGGCCAGACTGCCGGCGTGATAGATCGTCAGAGTACCGGCTTCTTCTTCACCGGAACATCCGATGGTCCCGCACAGCATGACCACCATCAGAGCTACCGAAGCTAACAGAAACCCAAATTTCATAACATTCTTTTTCATTTACCCACCTCTGTAAATTCATTCATGGCTGCCATCTAGAATACATGCACGGCTGAGGCCTTAAAAGCTATCCATACTTTTACCCCCTTTTCCAGGCCTGACTCATCCTGCACCTGGCGAGTGATCAGGCAAACGAAGTCCGGAGGAACGGTAACAGTGACATAAATGAGCCCTCTGTCCACAATGTGTGTGATCGTTCCCTCAAAGATGTTGCTCTCTCCGGAGTGAAACGGCTTACCGGATATGGCGATGTCCTCAGGACGAATGGCCAATTGCACCGGGCCTGCGGTACCGTTGTTCACCGCCACTTCGACGCCGCCGATATCCACGGACACGTGACCGTCTTCGGTCTGCCGGGCATTCCCGGTGAAGATATTGCGGGTCAAAGAGAAATCGGCCAGGAAGGCGGATGAGGGATGGTGGAGTATGTCCTGCGGAGTACCGACCTGTGCTATCCGCCCCTCATTTACTACGGCCACCCTGTTCCCCAGGATCCGGGCTTCTTCAAAATCATGGGTCACGTGAACCATCGTGGTTCCCAGTTGATGGTGCATCTCCGCCAGATCGTGCTGAAGCCTCTCCCTGGAGTTAGGGTCCAGGGCGCTTAACGGTTCATCGAGGAGGAGTACTGATGGCCGGGTGATAAGCGCGCGGGCCAGGGCTGCCTTCTGTTTCTCTCCGCCGCTCAGCGTCTTCGGTTTTCTGTGGAGAAGGTGCCTGATGCCCAGCAGGTTGACGATGTCATCCAGCCTGGACTTTATCTCGTGCCCGTGGTATCTGGCAGCCTCCAGGCCGAACCTGATGTTTTTTTCCACCGAGAGGTGCGGGAACAGCATCTGGTCCTGGTACACGATGCTGACGCCCCGATGCTCCGGCTTGAGCCTGGTTATCTCCCTGCCGCCTATAGAAATGGAACCATTCATCACCGGGTGCAGGCCGGCGATGGCTTCGAGCAGCACAGTCTTGCCGGCGCCGGTCGGCCCCAGGAGAATGAAGTATTCCCCGTCTTCGATATCGAGGTCCACGTCCCTGAGAACGAACTCGCCCAGGTCGACACTGAGCTCGCGTATGGTTATCATGACGTCTCTTTCCCGGAAGTGAGCGTCCTGAAGACAACGAAGGTGACCAGTGATATCAATATAACGAGGATCGCAA
>CAZQQL010000104.1:0-9694 GCA_964595455.1 uncultured Dehalococcoidaceae bacterium | reverse complement strand
CCTTGACAATATGAGAACATGTGTACTACTATCAAACCACGGAAGGACATCCCGACCTCCTTCCGCCACCGTCTGAAGCCGGATGCCGGATCCGTTTAGAGGATTCCGCTCCGGCAGAGAGCGAGTACAACGGGTGGAGAGCGCCCGTCCCGTTATCCCGGCTGACCGTAGGGAACGGGATCGCGTTTATCTGGGACCTCCGCCAGGTAAGACGGAACGCCGGATAACGGAATGTACGGTGAGGACCGCTTTTTGCATGGGTCTTCTCCGGTGGCGATAAGGAACGGCGATGGTCCTTGGGACCTTAACAACTGAATAGTGAAACCCGCATGCTTCGGACGCTTTCAATACGGTGGGCTTTTAGTGCCCCGCGGTATTGAATAAAGACCGGGCAGTCACCTGCCCGGTCTTTATCTTCTATTACGGCCAATTGCTACCGCAGTTCGTAGAAACCGAAATTCGGCAGCGTGCGGGCGGGCTTGCCGGGTTCGTTGACCACGGACGTTGACTTCCCGGCAATGTATTCCGGCGGCCTCACGATGCGGTAGGTGATGGCGTCATGTTTGCAGCCGATGATACAGAGGCCGCAACCCTTACACTTTTCCGGTATGATATACGCCTTGAACTTCCGGGAACTGTCGCTCTTGCGTAACTCAATGGCTTCAAAAGGGCATTTTTCCAGGCAGTCCTGGCAGCCCTTGCATTTGTCCTCATCCACCACGGCCAGGAACCGGTTGGGCGTCATCAGGTCGTACCGGCCGGAGCGCTTGATCGGGAAAAGGTTCTCGCAGCAGTCATCGCAGCAGTAGCAGTCTCCCCAGTGAACAAGGCCCGACGCTTCGGATTCTCGGACGATGTCCATGGTCTCCGCCAGGGTGTAGACCTTGAGCAGGCGGCCCGGCTGGTTCATGTAATATTCGCCCCTCGGCCGATCGAACGTTGCGAAACAGGTCATGATGGGATGGTCGCAGGTGCCCCAGACGATGCGGCAGCCGCACGGGGCGATAATCCGGTTCTTCGCGTTTTCGATCCTCAGTTTCCAGTTTTCTTCCGGGAGCAGATCATCCGGGCTGATGTTGGGACTTTTCTCCAATGCGCCGATGGCCGGCCAGATGGGGAGGTTTCTCCCCGTTTTTTCGACCATTTGCGCGGTATGCTCCAGGAACATATAGGACCACTCATGGCGGAAGAAGTCCGCCCAGAGTTCTTTGACCTTCTGTGGAATGGCGTAAGGCCCGGTATGGGGGGCCACGTCTGCGACGGTATCGTGATGGAAAGCGATGAGGCTGTTGTGGAAGCCGTACTGCGTCCTGCCGCGGGTCAGGATACCGCGGTCGACGAGACGGTTGAGGACTTCGGTGAGGTGCGCTTCTTCAGCTTCCAGCCTGCCGGCCAGTTCCGCGCAGGTGGCGGGTTCGAAGAGTTCATGGCAGATGCGGGCTTCTTCGGGAGTGAATGTGGCATCGAGTATCTTCAGGAAACGCTCCGAGTTTGGCACGCCGAGTTTGGCTGCAAGGTCTTTGTAGATGGTTATTTCGTTCATCATGCTCCTTCAGTCCCGGGATTGCACAGGCAAGCGGGCTTCGATTGCAGTATTTCTGTTACGTTACACCAGTCGATAGCGGTAAGTCAAAAAGGAAATGAAGCGTCCCGGACAAAGCAGTTAGTACTTGGAAAATCCTGGCAGGAACGTGGCTATCTCCGGGAAGACGACCAATAGTATCGCAGCGATAACGAGCGCAATCAGGAACGGGAAGATGCCCTTGAATATTTTTTCCAGCGGCACATCCTCGGCAATTCCCTTGATAACATAAACATTGACTCCCACCGGAGGCGTAATGACGCCCATCTCCGTTATCAGGACGATGATAACGCCGAACCATATTTGATCGACCCCCAGGGAAACGACCAGCGGATAGAGGATGGGGACGGTGAGGGTAATGAGGGCCAGCGCATCCATAAAACAGCCGCCCAGAAGGTACAGCAGGATGATAAGCGCCATGACCACCATCGATGGCAGCGATAAACCGGCTACCCAGTCCGATAATACGAGGGGGATTCTGGCAATGGCGATGAAATGCCCGAACACTGTAGCCCCTGCTACGATGACCATGACCATGGCCGTGATACGGAGCGTGTCCTTGACGGCGAAGAGGAAACCCGCCCAGGTGAGTTGCTTTCGCGCCAGACCGATGAGTAAAGCCCCTCCGGCTCCGACCGCACCGGCCTGGGTCGGGCTGAACCAGCCCAGGAACAGACCGCCGATGACGATAATAAACAGGACCGCCATTTCGGCCATTCCGGTGATGCCGGCCAGTTTTACTCTCCAGCTCGTCGGGGCGCCGGCCGGGGCCAGTGACGGGTTGCGGAGGCAGAGAATGAAAACCACTCCCAGGAACAGGACCGCGAGCATGACGCCCGGCAATACGCCGGAGATGAAAAGCTTGCCGATGGACTGCTCGGTGAGGATGCCGTAAACGATGAAAATGGTACTGGGCGGGATCATCACCCCGAGGGTGCCTGCGGCGGCCACACAGCCGGTAGCCAGCGAATCATCGTAATGGTACCTTTTCATCTCGGGGATAGCTACCCTGCCCATGGCGGCGGCGGTAGCGTTGGTGGAGCCGCACATGGCGGCAAATCCGGCGCAGGCGGCTATGGTGGCGATGGCGAGACCGCCTCGCCTCTGCCCGAAGACGACGTACCCGGCGTCGTACAATCGCCGGCTCATGCCGGAGGAATAGGCGATCGCGCCCATGAAAATGAACATCGGGATAACGGTGAGAGAGTAGGATGACAGGGTAGCAAAAACGTCCCGCGGCAGGATACTCATCCCGGCCTGCGGGGAAACGAGGAAACAGTAACCGGCAAACCCGACCAGGGCCATGGCGAAGCCGACCGGCATGCCGAGCAGGAAAATGACAATGAGAACGACAATGCCTATAATGCCGGTAAGTTCAGGACTCACTTATGTGCCACACTCATAACGGATTTAATGAACTCCATCAGCAGCACCAGGGCGGTGATGACCGAACAGAACGCCAGGGCATAAATGAACGGATGGAACGGGATACCCTGCGTCATCGAGACTTCACCGCTTTTCTGCACGACGCTGGCGAATTCGTAACTCCGCCACGCCAATACGACGAACAAGGCTATGCCGAACAGATGCATCAGGGAGAGAGAGATGTTCCGCAGCCGGGCAGGCAACCTGAAAACCACGAAATCCACCTGGATGTGGCCGCCAAGGACATAAGTATAGGCGATGGCGAAAGCAGTAACCACAACTCCGAAATATCCTACTAATTCGATGGCGCCGGGGATCGGGCTGGAAAACGCCTTATTTCCGATAATGTCTGCGATGATCAGGGCGAGCATAGCTGAAAGACCGATGCCCGCAACCCAATAGCACCAGCGGCTGATAGTAATTATCAGCTTTTCCAGTCTTTCAATTGCTGTACGCATGCAGACCTGATACTGGGGATGCCGTTCTCGCTCGACGGCATCCCCTCATTATGTGGATAGTACTGGTGAGAGCTCCTAACTCGAAGGCGCCTGGGGTTCCACTTCCTTCTGTACCCAGGAGACACAATCATCGGCGGAAGGAGCGTGGTCTTTCCAGTATTCTACTCGTTCGTTTATGTAGTCCTCATAGTCCTGGACGGACAGACCGGCGGTGCCTTTCTCGGACATGTAGGTGTCTTTGACCTTCTGGGCCGCCTGCACCCAGCGCGCAGTCTCATCGGCGGAGAGCTTGATCACTTCTCTGCCTTCGAAGCCCAGGAAATAGTCCAGCGCTACCTTGTCGTAGTAGCTCCAGACCTTGGCGTGCTTGTCGATCCATTCCGAACAGACCTCGTTGAAGACCTTCTGGTACTTGTCCGGCAGGCTGTCCCACTTTGCTTTGTTCATGACGACGAACATGTCCGCGGAATAACCGACCTCGTAGCAGGTGGTCAGGTATTTAACGATCTCAGCCTGCTTCCAGCCTTTCAGGACTTCGGGAGGCGTAACGCTGCCATCGATGACGCCCTTGGACATAAGTTCGTAGGCTTCACCCTGGGAGGCGGCGTAGCCGGTAGCCCCGAGTGCCTCGGCTATCTTGGCGCCGACACCGGTAGACCTCAAGACCAGGCCTTTCATATCATCCAGGGTACGGACCGGTTTCTTGGTGGTCAGGATGGTGCCCGGTCCATGAGCATGGAAGTAGAGGACATGGACATTATCGAATTCAGCAGGCTTGAATTCCTGGTAGAACTCATTAGCGATCTTCGTAGCGGAGTAACCGCAAGGATAGCCATGAGGCAGGTCGATGATCTCAGTGGCCGGGAAAGGCCCCATGGTGTACGCCAGGACGGACATGCCGATATCGGAAATACCCTGGACAACGCCATCATAGATGCTGGCGGCGGGGGTCAGCGAACCACCGGCATAATGCGTGATCTTGACGCCGCCATCGGTCCGTTCCTCTATTTCCTGGCAAAACTGATCGACGAGGATGGAATGAAGATGGGTGGGAGGGAAAAAGTTGCTGTAGGTAAGCTCAAAGGTTTCTTCCGGCTGCGAGTCCCCGCAGCCGCCGGCAAAGGGGAGGGTCAGGACAAGGACCAGTATGACGAGAAAGAGCTTCTTCATGGGGCTATCCTCCTTCTGCTTGGTAAATTATCCAGTGACCTTGATTACCCTGCTCTGCTTCCTGTATCTTCAGGCAGGCATAACGGTTCGATATGCCCGTCATATATGATTAATTTGATTTTCACAATTACAGCACGTTTGACCGGACTTGTCAATATACCGGTAAACCTGATTTTAAACCCCCCGGACTGGTATGAACTATATTGGCGTTGTTGAATCTTCGGCGTAACTGTCCCAGGCGCGCCGTTCGGCCTCATAGGGGGCTTTTTCTACCCTTGTCTTGAGATCGAATAGCATGGTGGCGCGTTCGTGACCGTAAACCGGCCAGGGACCGGCGCTCTCGCAGGAAGGATCGCCGGTATGCATGAACGCAGCACAGGAGTCCTGTATCCTGAGTGACAACGCCTGCGTTTCCGGGTTGTCGCCGGTGAACTGCGGGTCGAGCGCGCCGAAGAGGAAGGGATTGTCCAGACCGTGCATTGCGCCCAGGACACCGCCCATGGCAGGGCATTTGTACGTAAAGATATAGTTATAGACAGCAGCGCCGTTCTCTCGCTGGGCTTCGAGCATACGGATGGTCGGGATGCGGAACATGAGGTCCGTATTGATGCTCCCCAGGATTTCCAGGGGAGTCGCTACTACACCTCGTGCCGGAAGGGCGTTGCGATAGGCTTCCACGAGCCCCGGGACGAGATGAGGCGGCGCTAATGTATTCAGCCGTGCAATGATACCGGCTTCGTCGATGTTCCTCAGCGCCGGGTCCATGGCGTTCATGGATTTCAGTTCATCGAGACTTGTTCCGGCGATGACGGGCACTTTCTTCGCGGAGCCTTTCCGGATAAGCGACATGGGCATGTCCGGGAGGTCGGCGCCGTCCACGACGGGCTGGAAGGGCGTGGCGCGGTGCTGCGCTTCGCGGAGCTTGTTGCCCAGTACCTGCTGGCCTTCCATGAGCTGGGGAACGGTCAGGTCGAACAGTGCATCGATATCATTGTGTTTTACGCCGAGGACATCGAGGTATTGCCGGGATATCGTCACGGCACTGTCCAGCGTGCTGACGATGTTGGCGGCCCCGCTGCGGTTGACTGCCTTGTGAAATTTGCCCCGGGCCGCGGGCAGGGCCAGCAGTGTTCCGACGCTCATACCGCCGGCGGAAAAACCGGATATCGTGATGTTGTCAGGGTCGCCGCCGAAAGCATCGATGTTTTCATGGACCCATTCGATGGCGGCCACCTGGTCGAGTAATCCCTCGTTACCGGTGGCGGGGACCCTGCCGCCGGTGATTTCCTTGAGGTTCATGAACCCGAGGGCGCCGAGCCGGTAGTTGATGCTGACCAGGACGATATTGCCCCGCTTGACCAGGTTGCGGCTGTCCAGGAAGCCTTCAGACCCTGAACCTATGATAAACGCGCCGCCGTGGATCCAGAACAACACTGGACGCCGGGCGTCGTCCAGCCCCGGCGTCCAGACATTCAGGAAAAGACAGTCTTCGTCCTGGGGCTGGTCCCCGAAGTTCGGTACGCCGGGGGAATCGCTCGGGGCGGCCATGAGGTTCTGCGGGGAGATGGCCCCGTACTCCAGGGCGGGCCGGACTCCGTCCCACGGTTTCACCGGCTGCGGCGGCGCCCAGCGCAGTTTACCGACCGGCGGGGCGGCGTACGGAACCCCTTTAAACCCATAAACACCGTTCCTGTAATCGCCTTCCAGCTTGCCGTTTTTCGTGGTAACGATGGTCTGTTTTTTCATGTTCTCCTCCGCGTGTAATTCAGTTACCTTTATTTGCTACTTTGCGGCCGGGCAGACGTTTCCGCAACGGTCTGAATCCCGGCAAGAGAGCCGGTATTCTTTCCAGTAACTCCTGGTATCCCCCTCTCCTTACCAGGTTCCTTTTATCCATTAGGGGAACGGAGATGAAGGTAAACAGGAGAGTAACCATGATGGGCCCGATTATCATCCACCAGTAGCCCGGCGATGCCGCCAGGCCGAAGAGGAACAGGCCCCACCAGAAGAGGATTTCCCCTAGATAATTAGGGTGCCGGGAGTATCGCCAGAGCCCATCGGTAATGACAGCCCCGGTTGAGGGTTTGCGTTGGATAAAGCGTTTTAACTGTTCATCCGCGGTGGCTTCGAGGACTATCGCGCCGGATGTTACCAGTATGGCTATGACATCGAGCGCATTAAAGGAATTACGGCCGGTGACAAGTGCGGGATACAGCGGCAGGCAACCCATAAAGACGATCAGGGTAGGCATGAGTTCGATCCCCATGAGGTCCACCAGCCAGAACCACCTGCCGGTCTTTTCTCTTAAAACGCTGTAGCGCCAGTCTTCATGATCGAGTCCCCGCCATTGCCGTGCCCAGTTGAAGGTCAACCGGGTTCCCCAGACTAAAACCAGCAGCAGTACGGCTATCTGGCGTACTACTGGAGCGGACGAGGGGGAAAACGCGAAGAACCAGTAAAGCACGATCACCATCGGGGCAAGGCTCCAGTACGGGTCATAGAAGCTGGCATTGCCGGAAAGCCGGCTGAAAACGTAGATAACGAGCGTACCGCCGATATCGGCCCCGAGCAGCATCCACAACGGATGCAGGTCTCTCAACGCAAAGCCGATCGCCACCGCAACTCCAGCGGCAAGGAGGCAGGCAATAACGCAAAGAGAAAAAGCTCCGGCTTTCTGCCGGGATGTTACGGGGATATCCATACTGGAGAGTACTATACTTGCGAAATGGGGCGGTAGTCAAATGGATGCATGAGGAGCTCCTATCGAGTACGCGTATTCGAGCCTGATCTGGGCGCGTTGTGGTTCGACGGACTCACCACGAGCGGTAGCGTTTAAAAATGATTACTTCCAGCGGTTAGGCGTTCCAGCCGGTGAGATGATAGACGACCACGGGGCCTGATTTGCCCTTGAATGCCTGGGGTGGCTGCGAGGTTGCCTGGGCGAGGTCTTTGATATGGCCGTAAGTATCGGGGCCAAGCCAGACATCGCCGCCCGGCGTGGCTCCGCAGATACGGCTGGCCAGGTTAACGGCATCCCCGATGACGGTATATTCACTCCGGCCGGACGAACCGATGTTTCCCGCCAGCGCCTGCCCGGTATTGATGCCGATGCCGAATTGGACCGGCGGCAATGACGGGTCCCGTTCCTGCAGTTCCTTGATCGCTTTCTGGGCGTTCCAGGCTGCCCGTGCGGCGAGGAGGGCGTGGTCCGGTTGTTCTTGGGGGGCGTTCCAGACGGCCATGATGTTATCTCCGGCAAACTTGTTGACCATGCCCTCGTTGGCAAGGACATGGTCGATGATGACGGAGAGATACGTATTAAGCATGCTGACGATGTCTTCCGGCGTCATGTTCTCGGAAAGCTTGGTGTACTGGCGGATATCGGCAAAGAGCACGGAGACCTCGCGCCGTTCACCACCGAGCTTCAACGTCCCGGAATCGGCCAACCCGAGTATCGTGTTGGCAACCTGGGGGGAGACGTAACGGCCGAACAGACCGGTGATGAACCGCCGGTCGGATTGAGCCGTTACGATCATGACGGCGATGCTTACGATCAGCAGTAAAGGTACCAGCCCGAGCGGGTACAGCATATGCCAGACATAGCCGTTATCAAACGCAATAAAGCCACCAGCCAGGACGGCGATGAACAGCCCCGCCGCCAGGACGATGCCCCAGCCTATCTTGAGACGGGGCAAACCGACACCGGCAACCGCCAGCAGCCCGAGCATAACGAGGAGCGCCGGCAGGTTGCCCGTCTCCGTCAGGTATCTCTCGTTCAGGATGGTATCCATGACCGCCGCGTGAATGTAGACGCCAGGCACTTTGCCGGAAGAGGTGGGGATGGGCCAGGCGTCCAGGTCTCCGGTGGCCGTCATGCCGATGACGACGATCTTGTTCTTGACCGCGGTGGGGTCGAACGTGCCCCGGATGATGTCCTTGTAGGAAACATAGGACCTGGAAGTGACTTCCGCCGAGTAGTCGATGTACAGTTGGCGGTAATCATCCACGGGGACATTTCTTGCCAGCAGGGTAAGGTCGCCGTCCGTGAGGGGATAGTCATCCGGCGGGGACTCGCGGAACAATGCCAGCAGCATCGCGAGGCTAAAGGAAGGGTAGTTGTTCCCCTCGGGGTCCTGCATGACCAGCGGCATCCGCCGCACTTTGCCATCCTGGTCCGGGATGATGTTAGCATGTCCCGTACCGCTGATGACATCGAAGAGCGGTGATACCGGGACGAGCATCTCATCGCAGGTTACGATACTGCCGGCGCTGATACCGTTCCCATAGGAAGGCAGGATCACGTTACCGGCTTCCGCTATGGTTCCGGCGAATGCGGCGTCGTCCCGGGAACCGTCCACGAAAAGGACATCGAACCCTACCACCTGCGCCCCTGCCGCCGCCAGGTTCTCCACGGCGACGGCATGAAGGCCGCGGGACCAGTCCGACCACTTCCCGAACGTCTGCAGGGTGTCATCATCGATACCGGCAATGACGATGTTGGGGGAGGGCGGCTCGGTTGCGAAGAGTCGGTCTGAAATCCAGTAGTTAAGGCTGGAAAAAGGCTGTGCCAGAGCGGTGACAATGATTATGGCCAGGCCGGCGCCCAGCAGCCAGAGCATGTGATTACGCCGGCGCTGCTTTATCCGGCTGCTTTTACCGGCAGCTTCTCCGGAGCCTGTTTTTGGAGATATGTTCATGGGTTGCAGGTATCAACTCCAGGCCGGAACTCTATTGGGGGATGGTAACGCTGACCGTGTCGTCATCCGTCACTGTCTCTTCAAGGGCGTCGCTTCCCGATGCCGTAGCGGTGTTGTTCAGCGGGCTGGGATCCTCGACGTGAACGGTGTAGGTGGCGGTATATATCCATGTCTCGCCGACATCCAGGAGACCGTTCGCGTTCGTATCACCGCTTTGATAGTCCACCGCTACATCAAGACTCATCATGACAGAAATAGCTGACAGCGCCGTATTGCCCGCATTGGTCACCGTGCAGGTATAGGTGATCTCTTCACCTGCTGCGGCCTCTGTTTTATCGGCGGCCATGCTGATGCTGATACCC
>CAZQQL010000103.1:0-9843 GCA_964595455.1 uncultured Dehalococcoidaceae bacterium | reverse complement strand
TCGGGATGTCCTTCCGTGGTTTGATAGTAGTACACATGTTCTCATATTGTCAAGGGTGTTTTGTCACTTTCTTTATTAGAGCAAAGATGAGAAATCAAAAATCAGAAACAAAGAGAAAAGAGGTATAAACCTGCGAATTGCAGAGATATGGCTGTTTGGCGGGTTTCTTGAGGGTTCGTTTTTTCGGCGGACTAATAGTCTGCCCTACGAGCATGGATATTAGTGGGTAAAGTGGGGGGAAGGGAATTTTACCCACCCTACGGTTGCTCTGATGGACATTCAACCATGTGAACAATAGAAGAAGGTGGGTTCCGCGTGCGGAACCCACCCTACAGCTCTAGTTAATCTGTAAGAGAGGACTTCTCTATCTCCGCGGGCCCGGCTTGGGAATAATGCCGTTGGGATCGAACAGGGCATTGACCTTCCCCTGCCATATCATATAGTTCGAGATGGCCGGGTTGACCAGTTCCGGATCGAGTCCCATGGGCACGGCAAACTTGCCTTCCAGCGCCCTCATATTGGTTATCCGGCGCCACTCCGCCGCCGCTTCCGGCGAGCCGGGGGCTGACGTCGGGCGGTAGAAAATCTCCGATTTGCCCAGATGCCCCTGTTCGACGCCCCATCCGAAGCACCCGAAGAAGGCAGCGCCGTCGTCCATGGCGAGGCCTTTCTGGATGAGTTCGCCTTTCCGCTGCCCCGCTTCCATCAGCCAGCGCATCGTCAGGTCCCGCTGGCCCATGATGGCGAAGCCTCCCCAGCCGGTCGCGCCGACACGGAACGTCTCCCTGATGGAGGCGCAGACCCGGATGCAGTTGGCCAGCAGCGTCCCGGCGACCTTCACGTCCTCGGCTTCTTTGAGCGATTTGCCGTTGGTCTCCTTGAGTATCTGGTCGAGCACCTTGAGCTGGTAGTCAAATTCGTCCGGTGAATTGCCGATGATAATAAGCAGGAAACCCGGTCCCTGGACCTGTTTGCGCAGCCGGTCAAAAGTTGCGATGTCTTCCTCATTGCTGGTGGTGATGTTGGCGGAGACCATCGCCATATTGAAGCACATCAATTCATAAGAGATTTCAGCTTCGCCTATCTTGAGTTCCGCCTCGTACATCTTTTCCGCGGACGGGAAACTGTAATAGCGGGTCAGGATGTTGGCCGGCATTTCGCTGAGGGTATATCTCGGCGAGTTGCCCTGGATGGGGAATTCGGTCGGTCCCGGCCAGGGATACACCTTCTGGGCAGCCCTGGTCATGATGCCGGGTGTGAGTCCCGGCGGCACGGTGCCGCTGATCATGCAGCGGAGCGACGGCCCGGGGCCGTCCCCGGAAAACCACTCGTCCGAAGTCCCGAGCGAGCCCAGCCTGAGTATCTCGCCCTCCGGCGTGACCCATTCCACGGCCAGGTAGTTGCGGTCGTCGCCGCCGGTGGTCTGGTCCATGTGCCCGTGGCCTTTCAGCATCGCGGAGCCGTTGGAACCGGCGCCTTTAATGCTGCAGTTGAGGCCTCGCTTCATCAGTTCCGCCTGGAGTTCCGCCCCGATGACGTACGGTTCCACCACGGCGTACATGTTCTTTTCATTGATCTCGATTATTTTATTCATCCGACGCAGGTCGAACAATATCGTCCCGGGAGGATACATGCCTCCCCACCCGGACGAGACCGCCCCGAACCCCAGCTTGTGCTTGTTGCACAGCTTCATCAAGGCCTGCACCTGGGCGGTATTCTCCGGCAAGACAATGGCGCCGAACTCGATCCCGTAATATGACGGCATGATCGCCGGATCGTTGCAGATATAGTCCGGCCCGGTAATATCTTCAAACTCTTGATAGATCTCTTTGCTCAAAGCCATCGGTCGTTACCTCTCTCTCACTCCGTTTCGGTTAGAAGCAAATCTTACCGGGGTTCATGATGTAGTTGGGGTCGAATACCGTCTTCATCCTGTGCAGGGCTGTCACCGTAGCGGCGTCGCGGTTCATGATGAAATCCGCGTTATCTCCGTACGGCCGCGAGAAGAACGCGCCGCCGGCGGCCAGGGCTTTGACCGCCGCAGCGGACAGTTCCCTGATCTTCTTCACTTCGGCGGCGTTCTCGGGGTCATAGAAGAGGTTGAATTCGCAGTGGCAGCTTGTCCCCTGGACCACCGGCTGGATATAGGTGCTGAGTTCAGCGGCCGGGTAGCCGGCTTCCTCGGTGAGACGCCCCATTATACCGATGAGGTTTTCAAGATTTTCATAATTGGTCAGGAACATGACGTCCTCGCAGCCGCCCTTGTTCCGGAGCTTCCAGTACGGTTCGGCGCTGGGTTCCTGGACGGCTTTCAGGATATCGTTGGTGGAGATGCCCGCCAGCGATTTGGCTGAATCCAGTCCCAGGCGCTGGGTAATGCCCTTGATGTCCTTGACCTGGTACTTTATCCGGTCTTCCGGGAAATACTCGTAACCGGCGAGGTTATAGAATACCATCCATGGCGGCAGGGCGCTGACACGGCTGTTGAAATCAGCCGGCCATTTCTTCGCCATCATAGCCGTAAGGGCGCTGCCGTTGACGATGAAGCACTCGTTGACCAGTCTCCTTCGCACCAGCCACTGGGTGAGGTCGAACAGCCTGCCGAGCCTGTCATCGCCGACGAGGAAGGGCTCTTCGACCCGGGGAAGGAGTTCGCACCTCAATGACGCCCAGGTGACGATGCCCATCGTGCCCTGTGCGCCCTGGATGATACGGTGCCAGCCGACCGTACCGGGTCCGTACGGCGCTTTCTGTACCGATCCCGCGGCCCACTGTTCCTCAATGGTGCCCGGCCCAGCCGCCTGGCCGGTCCTGAACTCATCGCCGGTACCGAAAACCAGCCCGAGCGTAGCCAGCGGGTCCGAGACGTCCCACTGGTACTTGGGCATAATGACGGGTTCCCGTTCCAGGAGGCTGCCGATGACGGACTTGGACTTCCGCGGCATCATCGGCATGTTGAGGCGGATGCCTTCTTTCGCCGCGGCGGGTATCAGTTCCCCGAAGGTCACGCCCGGCTCCACCATGGCGACCCGGTGGTACCTGTCCACCCTGATGATGCGCTTCATACCGCTCAAGTCCACGATGACCGCGCCGCCGGCGCCGGGAACCGTGTCCCCGCGGAAATGGGGCGGCCCGGAACTCACCGGTACGAGGGGGGTATTGGTCTCATTGGCGAGAGCGACCAGCTTCTGGACCTCTGCGGCGCTGCGGGGCTTGACAATGTACGCCGGTCTGACGCTGTTAACGAAACTGACATCGCGCGAGTAGGCATCCAGAGCAGCCTGTTGAGCGCTGACATTTGCGGACCCTACTATCTTACCAAGCTTCTCTTTCTGAATCATGCCGCGCCTCCTTCTTGCGGTACAGTAAATACCCAACGGCTGTATTTGTCAAGAATTCCTACATAGTTGGAACAACTTGCGGAGGGGAAAAATGGCCGGTGTTTTTAACGTCTTCTTCTGAACAATCGTCTCCCGCAGGTTTGAGTTTTACAGCCGACCCTGCTAACATTTTATTGTCGTTTCTACGGCCTTCCCGCAGAACAGAGAACATTCGTGTCCTGAGTGAATCCCCAATAAGTGACCGAAAGGAAGCATGGCAATGAAACCTGAGAACTGGGCAACGATGACCCCGGAAGAGAAGCGCACCTACCGGCTGGAACGTTACCGGAAATCCAGCGAAAACATCGATTTTGTCAGCCCCAGGGCGAAAGAAAACTACAATATCCGGGTGAAACGCCAGATCGACGTGTACAATCTACAGAAACCGGACCGCGTCCCGGTGAGCGTCAACGCCGGCAACCTCCCCCTGGTCATGGCCGGGCTGGATACCCGCACCATGTTCTACGAGCCGGAGAAGGCTTTTGAAGCGGCGGTGAAATTCAACGAGAAGTACGCCGAAGACCTGGAATCTTTCTCCATGCCGATGGCCATCTCCGGACAGGTCATGGAACTTCTTGATTACCGGCTATACTCCTGGCCGGGACACGGCCTGCCGAACAATGCTTCCGGCTGGCAGTATGTCGAAGGGGAGTACATGACAGCCGATGAATACGACGACCTCATCCGCGACCCCTCGGATTTCTGGCTCCGCAAGTACCTTCCCCGCGTTATGGGCGCGTTCGAGCCGTTCCGCATGTTCCAGCCTTTTACGAACATCCTCGAGAACGCTCATCTGGCCACGCTCGGGGTGTTCGGCGCTCCCCCGGTCCAGACGATGTTCAACACATTCCTGAAAGCCGGTGAGATATTCCAGAAGCAGGGCGCCGCGATGGGTAAATACATGGGGATGGGAGCCGCCCGCGGTTTCGCTTCGTCATTCGGGGGTTTCTGTATAGCCCCGTTCGATATGATCGGGGACACGCTCCGCGGTACGACCAACATCATGAAAGACATGTACCGGCGCCCCAAGAAACTGCTTGCCGCCCTGGAAGTGATCACCGAGGTAGCCATAGCCAATGTGCTCAACAGTCCCGGCATCGACAACGCTTACCTGGTCGGCTATCCCCTGCACAAGGGCGCCGACGGGTGGATGTCCCAGGCCCAGTTCGAGACATTCTACTGGCCGTCCCTCAAGAAGTGCATGGACGCCTTCATCAAGGAAGGCCTGATACAGCACCTGTTCGCCGAGGGCGGATACAACTCCCGGCTTGATTATGTCAACCAGTTCCCCAAGGGTTTTGTTTCCTGGTGGTTCGACCAGACGGATATGAAACGCGCCAAAGAGGTCCTGGGAAAAGACTGCAGCATCCAGGGGAACGTCCCTTCTTCCCTGGTCGTCACCAGCGGGCCGGACGAAGTCAAGAAGTACTGCCGCAACCTCATCGAGACCGTCGGAGCGGACGGCGGCTATATCCTCTCTCCCGGCGCTTACCCGGACAACCCGAAGCTGGAAAACATCAAGGCGATGGTGGAAGCCGCCAGGGAGTACGGCTGGTACCAGTAACTTAACGCTCCATGAGTAAAATAAAGCCGGTATATGGGATAGCATACACAGGCTTTATCGGACTGGATTTATTGTCGGAGCGGCGCAATCTCAGGCATCGTTTCAACTTGGCCGTCTCGCCGGACATAGTGCGCGACCGCACCGCTGAACGCTTCCACAGCACTATCTGGTGATACTTTGAGCGTGGCGCCGGAAGGAATGCCGTAGCCTTCGGCGCCGTCTTTCTCCAGCGCCAGCAGCGCTTTGAGTTCCTGCCAGTCGTCATCTTCGGCATGGGTATCGCAGATGACCGGCGCTATACCGAGGCACGGGAACAGTTCCGCCGAGTCTTCATCGTCAGGGTCGGGCCAGCGCACCCATTCTTTTCCCAGCATGATGCTCCCCGCCGACACCCCGAAAAACGGCTTGCCCTGCCGGTACAGGTCCACCAGGAAATCCGCCATGTCCTTTTCCCGGAGGACTTCCATGCCCCGTTCCACATCCCCGCCGCCGATGAAGATGACGTCCGAGGAGGTAAGGATGCTCCTCGCCTTCTTGAGGTCGGCGCGGGCCGGAGTGATGATCGCGTGTTCAATTTTTCCGGCACCGGCGGCTTTGATTTCCGCGGTCATGAACCCGAAGAACCGGGCATCGTCATCGCTGGCTGTACCCACGTAGCCGACGGAAGGCGCGGATTTGCCGCTTTCACGCAGGACAAGGGAGAGAACAGGGTCCTGTTTGCGACTTCTTCCGGGCCCTCCGGCCATCAAGTAGACTGGTTTCAGATCAATGGTCATATTTTCTCCTCCGGTCAGTCCAGAGCAGCGGTTTCCAGGTAGTGCATGATGTCAAACGGGAATGATGCCCGCGCCAGGCTGTACTTGCCGCTGGCTTCCTGGGGGATTTCGTCCCGGTAAACAACCTCGATATCGGCGTCATTGCCATAGAGGTCTTTCAGCAGCTTCACTGCTTCCGTACACAGCTTCTTAGTGTCCCTCCGCAGGGTCGCCAGGCACAGGCGAAACAGGTCCTTTTCCGTCTGTTCCAACTGGTAGGCATCGATCCCTTCAAGGACGCTTAGCTTCCGGTCCAGTTCCCCCAGGGTGACCGGTCTGCCGGCGGTGGTGAACGTCAGATTCGCCGCACGACCTTCGACGCTGTCCAGCACCAGTCCGCCGTTTCTCCCGCAGGCGCAGGTGGCTTCCCTGCTGAGTCGGACCAGGTCCCCAACATCGAACCGGACCAGGTAGTACCAGGGATTGTTGAACGTCGTTACCAGTATCCTCCCCAGTCGCGGTCCGCCGTGTTCCGTCTTGAAGGGCTGGAAGTCCACCCGGCAGTACCCGGTGTTCTGATGGAACCGGCCTTCCTCGCATTCCATGAAGACACAGCCGTTTTCCGTGGACCCATAGGAACTTGCCACCGGGGTCTTGAAAACGCGGCGTATCTGCCGAAGGTGGAGCAATGATGGGTATTCGTAGGTCAATATAATCAGCTGAGGCTGGTATACCGTTTTCCGGTTGGCAGTGATGTAGCGGCAAAATTTAGCCAGCAGCGAGGGGTTGGCCTCCAGGACAACCGGCCGGAAGATGCCCAGTTCCCGCAGCATCCGGTCCATGTGGCCGGACGTCCAGGATGCATTATCAGTCTTCTCATTAAGATAAAGAAAACGCCCCAGGCGGCGTTTTTCCATGGGGAGTTCCTCTCGATCGGATGGGATCCCGACGTTGAGAGCGTTGACCAGGATAGCCTCCGGATGGTCTCCCGCAGCTACCCGTGCCGCCACGGAATTGAGTTTCCATGAGGACCGTTCCGAGGCGTCCCACCACTTCTGGTTCCAGATGTTCGTTACCTTGTCGCCGATGCTGCCGCTCGTCTCGACAAGGCCTATCTCCCTACTCTCCAGCCCCTGCTGAAAGTCCCTGTCCGGCGGTATGAACCCCAGGGGAAAGTGTTCACGGATATCGGTCTTGGTCAGCGCGGGCATGGCGGCGTAGCGTTTGTTGACGGGATGGGCCGGACCGGGATCGTACATCCGCCAGGAGCGGTACGCTCCAACCTCGGCGAGCGCCTTCTCCAGCACAGCCAGAGAGCGCCGTTCGTATTCGGATAGAGTTCCAGGATTATCGGGCATGAGGCGTCTCCGGCCTTTTTAAGAGTGAAATGGTCAACTAATTCTATCATCAACCTTGGTCCGGGAGCAATAAAAACGTTGTATTTTTGAACTATCTTGACCGTCAGGCCAAAAAGTGCCATAGTTTGTTCAAACCGCGGAAGGGAGATGATTCAATATGTACTCCGGAAAAGGCGCAATCAAACGTTACACAACTGAGTTTATACCTCCTTCCATATCAACCGGGGATATCAGGAAAACCGTAGATACTGACGTCGTGGTAGTCGGCGCCGGGGTTTCGGGACTGACCGCGGCGTTATCAGCCGCCGAAGCAGGCGCCAGGGTCGTACTGCTGGAGAAGGGTGAGACCTATCATTTCCGGGGTCTTCATAATGCCGCTCTCGCCAGCCGTCTTCAGAAACAGAACGGCGTGGAAATCGACCGCGACAGGGTCATCTACACCATCATGGAGTTTGCCGCCTATCGCAACGACCAGCGTCTCGTGAAGACCTGGGCGGACAACTGCGACAGGGTCATGGACTGGCTGCTGGACATGTCGGAAGCCGCCGGTAACGAAGTATTACTCGATACCACGACCAAACCCTGGTACTTTCCCAACTATCCGATAATCCATGTCTTCCGGCCCAAACAGCAGGAGACGCTGGTTTCAATGCTTCTGCACAACGCGGAAAAACGGGGCGTGAAAGTCTTCTGGAACACACCCGGCGTCCGTCTGGCCCGGGAAGGGAAAGGCCGGGTAACGGGGATAATCGCCCGGGACGCATCCGGAGATTACCTGCAGTTCAACGCGCGGCGGGGCGTTGTTCTCTGCACCGGTGATTACGGGCACAACCGGCAACTCGTCGAACGGTTCCTGCCGGAGATAACGCACGACCTGAGGATCGTCTATGAACCGGACGTCAACACCGGGGACGGCCACCTGATGGGACTATGGGCCGGCGCCGCCATCGACGATGCCCCCCATTGCGCCATGCTCTGGGACTTTGCTCATTTCAGCGATACCGGCCTCTTCAACCTGGCCCGGCAGCCCTGGCTTTATGTCAATGATGATGGGGAAAGGTTCATGAACGAGGACCTCCCTTACGGTTACGAGTGCAACCAGATGCTCCAGCAGCCGGAGCGGCAAGCCTGGGCGGTCTGGGACGCCAAGTACAATGACGAGTGGCCGAAAATGCAGAGCCAGTGCTGCAAGAACATGGGCCCGCCTACCTACCTCTGGAACCCCAAGCAGCTTGAAGAAGCGCTCGAAAAAGGGAATGTGGTGACCGCCCCTTCCATTCCAGAACTGGCTAACAAGATGAAGGTTCCCACTGCTGCTTTCCAGGCCACCGTTGACCGTTACAACGAACTTGCCCGCGCCAAGTACGACGCCGATTTCGGCAAGCACCCCGACCGCCTGACGACACTGGAAAAGCCGCTTTACTACGCGACCATCATGCAGGTCCGCCGTATGGTGATACTGAGCGGCCTTAAAATCAATACCCGCATGCAGGTCATGGACACCGACCGGATGCCGATTCCGGGCCTCTTTGCGGCGGGAAATACCTCCGGCGGGTTCTTTGCCAATGCCTACCCCACCACCGTTCCGGGGCTGACCCACAGCAGGGCGTGGACATTCGGCCGGTTGGCGGGTCAGAACGCGGCTGCCGGTATTTAGTTACCGGATTTCAGGATACGCGGAAGAGGATTTTTAGGTTGTTCTCCTTGTCTTTGAGGAGCTGCTCGAAGGCGGCCCCGGCGTTGGCATCGAACGGGACGACGGAGGAAATCAGACCTTCAGGCCGCAGTCTCCCGTCTTCCAGCATGGCCAGGACGGCCTCGGCCTCCCGGACGTAGATGGAGCTGCCCCTGATGTTCTTCTCACCGAGCGGGACCTCGCCGAAATTGAACTGCCCGGTTTTTTCGAACAGCCCGACGATGACGGTTGTGCCGTCGTGCCGGATTGCATCCACCGCCAGTTGGGCGGCCTGGTTATTGCCGACGCTCTCGAAGCTGACGTCCGCGCCGATGCCGCCGGTGCGTTCACGCAATGCTGTAACGGGGTTGTCCGCGTTGCTGATGACGCTCGTCGCACCCATTGACATGGCTTTAGCGGCCCTCTTTTCGTGCTTGGAGACCAGATGGACCGACGACGCCCCGGTCGCCCGCGACGCCATGAGCAGGCACAGGCCGATGGTCCCATCGCCGATAATCGCCACGGAATCGCCGGCCTGTACATTGCCCCGCTTGACCGCATGGACAGCCACGGAAAGCGGTTCGACGAGAGCAGCCGTCTCGTCTCCGACGGCATCCGGCACCTTGAAGCAGGAATAGTCCGGCGTAACCAGGTATTCCGCCATACAGCCGTCCACGGTCAGACCGGTGAAACCCTGGTTATAGCAGATGTTGTACTGCATCCTTTTACAGCATTCACACTCACCGCAGTAGCGGTAGCCCAGGCCGGTAACCCGGTCGCCGGGCTTGAAAGCAGTTACGCCCTGACCGATCTCGACGACAACCCCGGAGAACTCGTGCCCGAGCGTAATGGACTCCGTATCAGGCGGCAGCATGTACGGCCCGACCGCGTATTCCCGCAGGTCCGTGCCGCAGATGCCCGCATAGATGATCCTGACCTTGACCTCTCCGGGGCCCGGGACCGGCTCCGGAACATCCTCGAACCGCAGGTCTCTGGCTCCGTACCATCTCAGCGCTTTCATGTTGTGACTCCTTCAGACTACCGGGTGATGTAGCCGCCGTCGATGACCAGTTCGCTGCCGGTCGTGAATTTTGATTCGTCCGAGGCCAGG
>CAZQQL010000102.1:0-10213 GCA_964595455.1 uncultured Dehalococcoidaceae bacterium | reverse complement strand
CATGTTTGATAGTCTTCACAAATCGGGTAACGCGTTCCCGGTAGGCCTGGCGGGCGGCTTCGTCCTTGAAGTCGACGCCCGGAGCATCGAGCCATTTCTGAAAGCGTATGTCACGCTTTTCCTGCCAGGTGAGGTTGTTCCAGTTTTCTATGCCCTGCACGATGTTCGCTCCTGTTTATGAAAGAATTTGTTATCGATATGCCTTGCGGCTTTCCCCCGCCCTTCCTTCGACAAGCTCAGGATAAGCGGGGGAAGGTTTGTAGTGACAATTATTCGTTACTTACTGTAGACCCCGAACTCTTTGGCCGTATCGAACATGGCGTGGAGGTTTGCGATGTTCCCCTTGTCCATACTGGCCGACGCGCTCAGGATATAGCCGCCGCCGGGGGCGCAGTCCTCGATGAGCTTCCTGCAGCCGTCTTTAACCTGCTGCGGCGTGCCGGTGACCATGATGGAAATGGGCAGGTTCCCGATGATGCAGTTGTGCTGACCGACCGTCTTTTTGGCGGCCGCCATGTCCATGTACTCGAAGTACCAGCCCATGGATGCGTGCGGCATGTCCTGGATGATCTCCAGCCTCGGGATATAGTTCCCTTCCGCGAACGGCATGGGTATGAGGCCCTCCTCGATGATGCCGAGGAGCACCTTCTTGAAGCTCGGCCAGTAGAACTCGTCGAACTGCTTGGGGGACATGAAGCCTTTTTCGCCCTTGTGGAGCGGCATCCCGACGACGGGCGCCAGGGAATTCTCGGTGCTGGCGACGGCGCATTCGATGACAATGGGAACGAGCCGGTCCACGGCCTCGTGGATCTTCTCCGGCTGCCGGAACATGTCCCGGAAAATGCCCATCGTACCACGGCACATGTCTGTCAGCATGTCGAAGGGCGCGCCGGACATGCCGCCGCCGGTGCTGGGATAACCGAGCGTGATGGCCGTCTTGGCGACTTCCCCGGTAATCCGGCCCCACTTTTCCACTTCCTCCCCGGCTTTCCAGATGGTCTGCATCATCTGCTTGAAGGCCGGAGCGGAGAAGGCGGCGATGGTGCCGAACGGCAGGCCGATCATCGCGTTAAGGTGCATGAAGTCAGCCAGCGGTTCGAAGGCCTTGGCCTGGCGGGGCATGAAGACGCGCAGCCAGAAATCGGACGGGTCCTGGATGAGGTGGTCGTACTCGTCCTTGAGCATGTACTCGCCTTCGATGAACTGATAGGAGGGCGTATCGTCCGGGATGCCGTGGCCCGGCCACTTGTGGAGCTTGTGGCCGATGATATCGAGCATCGGCGCAGGCAGGACGAGGCCGGGGCCGCCGAATGAGTCCATGTCCCCGAAATCGTACATGAACTTCAGCCAGGCGTCGCGCTGTTTTTCATAATCATACATAACCGTTTTCAGGTCGTATCCGGCGTAGTAAGCCGGGAAATAGCCCACCGGCAGGTTGACCGGCACGCGGTCCGGCTCTTCCATGTTGAAGGCAGCCTGGTAGCGCTTGACGCGTGTCTGATAGAGTTCTTTCGCTTCGGCGTTCTTGAACTTGACGCCGTCCGCGGCCAGCCAGCGCTCGAAGCGCCACTTCCGCTTTTCCTGCCAGGTCATATCTTTCCAGTTCTCAGGCTTCTGCATCGTCTTTCACCTCTATCCGGGCAGGAAGTATACTTCCCGCTCATTCTCTTTGGTTTAGTACGTCCCGTATTCCTTCGCGGAATCGAACAGGGCGCGGACGTTGGCGGGGTCGCACCGGTCGATACCCGCCCCGGAGGAAAGGATATAACCGCCGTCCCCGGCGCAGGTCTCGATCAGCCAGCGGCAGTATTTTTTCACATCCTCCGGCGTGCCGGTTCGCAGCAGCGAGCCGCTGACGTTACCGGCGATGCAAGTATGACCGCCGAGGACCTTCTGCACCAGAGCCATGTCAGATTTCTCAAAGAGCCAGAACATGCCGGTCTTCGGCATGTCCTTGATATACTCCAGGCGCCGGTTGTAGGTACCCTCAACCACGGCGAACGGGACCAGTCCTTCCTCGATGAAGGCCAGCAGCATCCGCCGGTAGGTCGGCCAGTAGAACGTCTCGAACTGCTTGTCGGACATGAACATGTCATCGCCCTTGTGCATGGGAATGTGGACGAGCGGGCAGTCCCCCATTTCCGCAGCCTCGATGGCCGATGCTACGCTGACCGGGAGGATGTTCTCCATCATCTCGTGCAGCTTTTCCGGCTGGCGGAACATGTCTAGTACCGAACCGTGGGTGCCGCGCAGGAGGTCTGCGATGGTATCGAACGGGGCCAGCGCGAGGGACGTGCCGGGGCCCGGATAGCCCATGGCCCGCATGGCTTTATCGATCTCCATGTTCACTTTGTCCCAGGCGACGGCGTTCTCATGGGCTTTCAGCAGTGTTTCCGCCATCTGCTTGAACTCGGGGCGGCCGGCGGCCCTCATCAGTTCCGGACCCACGGCCCGGAACCCGTCCAGCGGCCCAAGGCCGGCCAAGGGCGCGAAGACGCCGTAGGTGCGCGGCAGGAAGGCGCGGAGCAGGTAGTCCGCCGGGTTGCGCAGGTACCATTTGTACTCGTCCGGCTTCATATACTCGGCTTCCACGAACTGGAACATAGTCGCTTCATCCGGGAGGCCGCCGCCGGGCCACTTGTAAGTGACCGGCTGCATCAGCTCATACTGCCGCCCGTTGGGAGCGGCGCCGCCGCCGGGTATATCCGGATCGAAGTCCCGGGCGTATCTCAACGCCGCGTCCTTCATCTTTACAGGATCGAACATGCACTCTTTCAGGGTATAGCCCGCATAGTATACGGAAAACGAACCCAGCGAGCCATTAACGGGGACGCGGTCCGGCTTTTCCACCTTGAAGGCCTTGACCAGGCGGTCGACGCGGGCGTCGTGCTTCTGTTTCGCCTCGGCGCTCTCGAATTTTACACCTTCCGCGGCCCGCCATTTCTTGAAGCGCCACTCGCGTTTTTCCTGCCAGCTCAATTCTTGCCAGTTTTCCGGTTTTTGCATGATTCGATCCTTTTTTGATGAAAGTTAATTGTAAACGCCGTATTTTTCACCGGTCTCGATGATGGCGCGGATGTTGCCGATATCGCATTTATCGGCCAGGGAAGATCCCAGGGAGAGGATGTAGCCGCCGCCGGGGGCGCAGGTATCGATCAGCCAGCGGCAGTACTTTCTGATATCGTCCGGCCCGTGGGTGCACATCATCGCGCTGGTGACGTTACCGGCGATGCAGGTATGGGCCCCCAGGACCTTCTTGGCCAGGGCCATGTCCGTTTTCTCGAACGTCCATAACACCCCGGTCCTGGGCAGGTCCCGGAGGTGTTCCAGCCGCCGGGTATAGGTGCCGTCGATTATCGGCGAAGGAACGAGCCCTTCCTGGACCAGCGCGTTGAGCATGCGCTCGTAGGTCGGCCAGTAGAATTTTTCGAACTGCTTCTCGGACATGAACATGTCATCGCCCTTGTGCATGGGGATAAGGAGGAAGGGACTGTCGCCCATGTCGCCGGACCGGATCGCGGCTTCAATCGTTTTTGGAAGCAGGTGTTCCATCATCTCATGCAGCCTCTCCGGCTGGCGGAACATGTCTACGACGGATCCCCTGGTCCCACGCAGCATGTCTGCGATGGTATCGAACGGCGCCAGGCCTCCCATGCTGCCTCCGGCGGGGTATCCCATTTCCCGGAACATCCGCGCCGTTTCGCCAAGGACTTTGCCGAACTTCACCGTTTCCTCATGGGCCTTCAGGAGGTCCTCCGCCATCTGCTTGAAAACGGGGTCTCCGGCGGCATTCATCAACTGCATGCCGGCACCCGTAATAGAATCCAGCGGCGGGAGTTTGGCGAGCGGCTCGAAAACCCGGTAGGTGCGGGGCAGGAAGGTGCGAAGAATATAGTCGGCGGGGTTGGCGAAGTAAGCTCCGTATTCCCCGAATTTCATGTATTCATCTTCGACGAACTGGACCATGGGAGCGTTGTCCGCAAGGCCGCCGCCGGGCCACCGGCTGGTAACGGGCCCCATGCAGGCCATTGCCGGGGCAGACGACGCGCCGATACCACCGATGGTATCGATGCCGGAGAAGTCCCGGGCAAATTTCAACCAGGCTTCCTGGTTCTTCCCTGGATCGTTCATGACGGTCTTGAGATCATAACCGGCGTAGTAGGCCGGGAACGAGCCCGGCGCAATATCGATCGGGACCCTGTCCGGCAGCTCTTCCATCTTGACGGCCTTGATGATGCGGTCCACGGCAGCAACATGTTTCCGCCTGGCTTCCTCGCCGGCGAATGCAATGCCGTGGGCCGCCCGCCACCATTCGAAACGCACGTCTCGTTTCTGCTGCCAGGTCAATTCGTTCCAGTTATCCGGTTTCTGCATGGTTCGCCCTTTAAGAAGACCCGCTTATTTGTAGACGCCGTATTTCTCACCAGTCTCGATGATAGCGCGGATGTTGTCCGGGTTGATGGACCCGGCGATGCTGGAGCCCATACACAAAATGTAGCCGCCGCCGGGGGCGCAGGTATCGATGAGCTCGCGGCAGTAGTTGGCAATGCTGTCCGGTGTGTGGGTCGCCATCATGGCGCCCCGTACATTGCCGCAGATGCAGGCGACGCCGCCCAGCGCCTTCTTGGCCAGGGCCATGTCCGTCTTCTCGAAGACCCAGACCACGCCGCTCCTGGGCAGGTCCTTGATATAGTCGAGCCGGCGGTTGTAGGTACCGTCCACGACAGGCTGCGGTACGTAGCCTTCCTCGATGAGGCCGATGAGCATCCGGCGATAGGTCGGCCAGTAGAACTTCTCGAACTGCTTGTCGGACATGAAAACGTCATCGCCCTTGTGCATGGGAATGAAGAGGAGCGGGCATTCGGCATTCTCGTTGCCTTCGATGGCGGTCCTGAGGGTAATCGGTAGTATCTGTTCGCAGAGATCGAGTATGCGCTGGGGATGACGGAACATATCGACGACCGAGCCATGGGTGCCGCGCAGCATGTCCGCGATGGTATCGAACGGGGCGAGTCCGGCGCCGCCGCCGCTGGCGGGGTAGCCCATTTCACGGCAGGCTGTGATGCATTCGAACATTATCTTGCCGAACGCGGCGGAGGCTTCGTTGGCTTTCAGCAGGTTTTCCGCCATTTCCTTGAATTCCGGCGAAGCGACGAGCGACATAAGCTGGTGTCCCACGCCCATGAAGGAATCCAGCGGCCCGAGCTTGGCCAGCGGCGCAAAGACGCCCTGGGTGCGGGGGAGGAATTTGCGGAGTATGTAGTCCGCCGGGTTCTTGAAATACTCGTCGTACTCGTTCTCTTCCATGTATTCTTTTTCCACGAACTGGAAGAGCGCGGCGTCATCCGGCAGACCTCCGCCGGGCCACCGCATGGTATGGGACTGCATGTACTTCAAAGAGTCCGCCGAGGACGCCCCGGCGTTCGGCATGGTGTCCGTCTGGAACTCGCGGGCGTACTTCATCCAGGCCTTGCGCATCTTTTCGGGATCGTTCATGGCCGTCTTGAGGTCGTAACCGGCATAGTAGAACGGGAAGGAACCGGCGGCGATGTCGATGGGCACCCGGTCCGGAAGTTCTTCCAGCTTGATCGCCTTGATGATGCGGTCGACGCGGGCATCGTGCTTCTTCTTCGCTTCGGCGCTCTCGAACTTGACGCCCTCGGCGGCGCGCCATCTCTTGAACCGCCACTCACGTTTTTCCTGCCAGGTCAACTCTTTCCAGTTCTCGGGCTTCTGCATACTCAACTCCTCACCGTAATATTCATTGTATTATGTCAATCCCGAATCGTGCGCCGGGATTACAGGTCAATACTTGCCGTACTCCTTGACGGCGTCCATCATGGCGCGTATGTTTTCCGGCTTGGCCTTGTCGAACGTGGCGCCGCCGCTGACGATGTAACCGCCGCCGGGAGCGCACGTCTCGATGAGCTTCCTGACGACGTTTTTCATGTCTTGCGGCGTGCCGGTGTAGGCCACCGAGACCGGGATATTGCCGACGATGCAGGACACCCTGCCGACCGTCTTCTTGGCGTTGGCCATGTTGGTCTGGTCGAACATCCAGACCACGCCGCTCTTCGGCATATCGGAGATATATTCGAGCCGGTTGTTATAGGCGCCTTCCGCCACGGGGAAGGGCAGACAGCCTTCATCGATGAGGCCGAGCAGCATCCGCTTGAACGTCGGCCAGTAGAAGGTCTCGAACTGCTTGTTGGACATAAAGGTATCGTCGCCTTTATGGAGCGGCATCTGGACCACGGGGCAGTCCGTCATGTCGGCCATGCGGATGCCGCCTTCCACCAGCCGGGGCAGGACGTACTCCATGCCCTCGTGGATCTTGTCCGGCTGCCGGAACATGTCCCGGACGATGCCGTGGGTGCCGCGCAGGCTGTCCGCGAAGACATCGAACGGCGCGACGGCCATGCCGCCGCGGAAGAAGGGGAAACCTTTCTCCATGGCGCGCCGGTTCAGTTCCTCGCTGGCCTTGCCATACTCCGGCATGACCTTGCTCGCTTGATAGATGGCATTTGCCAACTTTATGAAACGCTCGTCCTGGCACAGCATCATCAACCGCTGGGGAAGCCCCTGGTAGGAACTGAAGGAGGGCTGCTCAGCAAACAGTTCGAACACGCCCATCTCACGGGGCAGGAGCTTGCGCAACTGGAAATCGAGCGGGTCCTTCATGAAAAGGTCGTACTCGTCCGCCTTCATGTACTCGCCCTCGACGTACTGGTAGGAATGGGCGTCGTCCGGGAGGCCGTGGCCGGGCCATTTCTGGGTGCGGGAATCGAGCAGGTCGCTGATCTTCGCCTGGAAATAGAGCGGGCCGTCATAGGTGTCGCTGTCATATTCATCGAGAAACTTGAGCCAGGCCCACTTCATCTTTTCGGTATCGTACATCGCTTCTTTGAGCGGCAGGCCGGCGCTGTAAGCCGGGAACCAGCCGGCGGGCACGGCGCAGGGGACGCGGTCCGGTATCTCCATGGTGGCGGCTTTGGCCATGCGGGTGGCGCGCGCCTTGTAGTTGGCCTCCGCCTCCCGGCTTTCCCAGTTGACGTTCTTCGGATTTATCCAGCTTTCCAGGCGCAGGGCTCGTTTCTGCTGCCAGGAAAGTTCATTCCAGTTATCGGGCCTTACGAACATAAGACTGCCTCCATGGTATGGTTACTCAGTAGGTCCCGAAGTCCCGGGCGGCCTGCATCATGGCCCGCATGTTGTCGGGGTCGCCTTTATCGATGCCGGCGCCGCCGGTCAGGATATAGCCGCCGCCGGGGGCGCAGTCCTCGATGAGCTGGCGGCAGTTTTCCCTTACCTGTTCCGGCGTGCCGGTGACCATCAGGGAGGACGGCGTGTTGCCGGTGATGCAGCAGATATCACCCAGGACCTTCTTGGCCTCTTTCATATCGGTCTGATCGAAGTACCAGATAATCGCGCTCTTCGGCGTATCGGCGATCTGGCGGAGACGCCGGTTGAACTTGCCCTCGGCGAAGGGCATCGGAACCAGGCCTTCCTCGACCATCGCCATGAGTATCCTGCGGAAGGTCGGCCAGTAAAATTTCTCGAACTGCTTGTCGGACATGAACACGTCGTCCCCCTTGTGGAGCGGGATGAAGATGATGGGGGAAAGGATGTGTTCCGCGGAGGCCTTCATGGCGGCGATGTTCTGCGGAATAGCTTCCTCCATGGCTTCGATGATCCTCTCCGGCTGTCGGAAGATGTCCCGGACGATGCCGTTGGTGCCGCGGAGCATGTCCGCCAGGTGGTCGAACGGCGCGCCGCTGCCGGCTGCCATGCCGCGCATGTTGGGGTAGCCGCTGGCCAGGACTTCGTCGGTCACCTCGCGGACGGCCTTCATCCAGGCATCGTACTTCGGCGCCAGGTCCATCAGGGTCTTGAAGGTCTTACGCATCTCGGGGTCGTTGAACAAACCGACCCACGCCATCGGCTGGCCGAGTACGCGCAGAGGAGGCAGTTTTTCAAATGGCTTGAACAGCGCGGCGGAGCGGGGCAGCGTCTTGCGGATGGCGTAATCGGCTGCCTCGTGTAAATATTCGTTATACTCGCCGGCCTTCATGTACTCGCCTTCCACGAACTGGTAGTACCCGGCATTTTCCGGCAGGCCGTAGCCCGGCCATTTCTGGGTCAGGAGCTGGACGCCGGCCATGACCTCGCCGGGGGGAACGAGGGAGGGGCCGTAGTAGGTATCCATTTCCGGGAAATCGTGCATGAACTTGAGCCAGGCGCGGCGCATTTCATTGACGTCATACATCATGGTGTGGAGCGAGATACCGGCGTTGAAGGCCGGGTAAAAGCCCACCGGCAGCATAACCGGCACGCGGTCCGGTTCCTCCTCCAGCTTGATGGCCTTGATGAAACGGGTGGCGCGTTCCCGGTAAAGCTGCTGCGCTTCCGGGCTGACGAAGGTCACCCCCTCGGCATCAAGCCAGCGCTGAAAACGCACTTCACGGCGTTCCTGCCACGTCATGTTCTCCCAATTCTCTACTCCCTGCATGATCCCTCCGGTCAAGCCGGTCGCCCGGCTGACTTATTCTAGTATTTTCCGTATTCCACGGCGGCCTGGAACATTGCCCGCAGGTTTTCCGCCCGGCATTCCGTGGCGCTGGCCCCGCCGGTCAGCATATAGCCGCCGCCGGGCGCGCAGGTCTCTATCAATCCGCGGCAATACTCCTTCACCTGTTCCGGCGTCCCCGTGCACGTCAGGCTCGTGGGGACGTTGCCGGCCAGGCAGCACGTCTCGCCGAGGACCTTCTTGGCCCGGGCCATGTCCGTCTGGTCGAAGTGCCAGACCACCCAGCCCGGCGGTACGTCCCTGACCTGCTCCAGGCGGTTGTTGTACTTGCCTTCCGCGAAGAGCGTCACCATGAGGCCTTCCTCGACGAGCCCGCGGATCACCTTGAGCAGCGACGGCCAGTAGAACCGGCTGAACTGGGCGTCCGACATGAAGGTATCGTCGCCCTTGTGGAGCGGGAAGGTCACATTGACGGCGCCCATCATGTCCGCGGAGGCCACGGTGTTCTCGATGCAGAAGTCCGCGATCATGTCCACGGCCTTCAGCACATTGTCCGGCTGGCGGTACAGGTCCATGATGATGCCGCGGGTGCCCCGCAATGCGTCCGAAAGCGTATCGAACGGGGCCATAGCGACCGTCCCGCGGATGCCGGGGAAACCGGCGGCGGTAGCTTCCCGCCCGAAGCGGCCGACCACCTGCTGGTAGCGGGCCATCTCCTCACCGGCGTCAGCGAGGGCGCGCAATCCTTCCTGCACGCCGGGGAAAGCGGCGGAGAAGAGGAGCGACTGTGGCCGTCCGAGCAGGGAGGTCAGCGGCGGGAAATGAGCGAAGTCCCGCGCCTTGCCGAGCGCCCGTGGAATGAAGACCCTCAGAGCGTAATCGGATGGGTCTTTGAGGAAATACTCGTACTCGTCCGGCTTCATGTACTCGCCTTCAACGAACTGGTGGCCCTTGGCGCTGGCGGGCAGTCCGTGCCCCGGCCAGGCGTAGAGGCGGTAGTCGACCTTCTCCAGGACTCGGCCGGAATAGACGATGCCCGGGCTGGTCATCGTGTCGGAATCGAAATCGCGCAGGAACAGTTTCCAGGCATGATATAGTTTGTCATAGTCATACATGACGGTGCGGACGTCCGTCCCGGCGTAGTAGGCGGGGAAGCTGTCCACCGGGAGGCTGACCGGGACGCGGTCCGGAATCTTGTGGAGCATGAACTTTGCCAGCCGGTCTATCCGCGCCTTGTACGCATCAGCCGCCGCCGCGCTGTCGAACTCGATACCGGCGGTATCCAGCCATTTCTCGAACCGCTGCTGTCTTTTTTCTTCTGGCGTCATCTTCATTTAGTACTTCCCGTACTCTTTCGCGGCTTCCATCATGACCTTCAGGTTTTCTATGTTTCCTCTGTCTATCTGGGCCCCTCCGGTGAGGATATAGCCGCCGCCCGGAGCGCAGTCCTCGATGAGCTGCCGGCAGTTCTCCTTGACCTGGGCGGCCGTGCCTGTGATGAGCAATGAGGTGGGCGTGTTCCCGGCGATGCAGGACACTTTACCGACCGTTTCCTTGGCGCGTTTCATGTCCGTCTGGTCGAAGTACCAGACCACGCCGGTCTTCGGCATATCTGAGATTGCCTCCAGGCGGCGGTTGAACGCCCCTTCCGCGAAGGGGTACGGCACGAGGCCTTCCTCGATCATG
>CAZQQL010000101.1:0-10319 GCA_964595455.1 uncultured Dehalococcoidaceae bacterium | reverse complement strand
GAAAAAGTGTAACCTATGTCTCCGGACAAAGTGTAACCTATGTCTGGTCTTTACAATGAGGGTGACGATCCCACGAGAATCATCAATGCAACAACCAGTGAAATCCTACGTAGTCGGTCTTCTCCTTGACAACCATGCCAACGTCGTCCTGATCCGGAAAAACCGCCCGGACTGGCAGAAAGGCCGGCTCAACGGCGTCGGCGGCCGCATAGAACCCGGCGAAACCCCGGAAGCCGCCATGGTGCGTGAATTCCGGGAAGAAGCCGGCGCCACCGTCACCTGGCGGTATTTCTGCCGTGTCTACGGCGACGGCTACGAGGTCTTCTACTTCTCATCGCATGATACGGCGGACATCCGGACCATGACCGATGAAGAAGTCGGCTCGTATCCCCTCAACAACCTGCCCGAAAACATCCTCCCCAACCTGAAGTGGCTGCTGCCGATGGCCGCGTATCCGCTCGTCATCACTGCGGAGGTCCATCACCCGAGCCCGGTCTGCTAGCCGGGTATGGTCTTGAGCCATTTCCTGATGAGGTCGTACGCCCACAGGTAATGGCTGCAGGTGGCCGAGATGAAATAGGCGCCCAGGGAAGTGCTGCCGGTCCAGGGGTACTTCTTCTTCTCGAAAAGTTCCTCGTTCGTGTGCTTCTCTATCATACTGTGCATGAGAGAATGTGACGCTCGTAATCCCGCCACGACAGCATCCAGCGCCTCGTCCCGGTGTTCGCGGAATATCTTCTCATTCAGTTCCGGCGTGGTCTTCCAGGTAAAACCCGGCGCCGGAATGGCCGGCTTGCGTCCCTCCATTCCCTCTGTGTACCAGGTCTCCATCAGCCCGTGCCAGGCATGCAGGTGGGCCAGCACGTCCTTGACGCTCCATTCCCCGTTCACGCCGGGAGCGCATGTCTGCTCCCCGGATAAAGGCCCGATGAGCTTGAACAGCTTCTCGAATGCTTCCCGGCTCTGGTCCATCAAGCCTGTTCTATCGGTCGGTCGCGACATTATCGCCTCCAGCAGCGGACACTAATCATCTGAACGGGACACCAGCCCGGTGGCCGCGCCTCCCTTTCCTAGAAACCCCTCGTCGAACGCCAGAAACCGTCCACGATCCCCGGCAGCTTGCTCAGGTCTTTCCGGTTCTTTTTCGAGCGTGGACCGGAACTCCCCTTTTTGCGCTTTTTAGACTGCTCTCGTTTCCCCATATCCCCCGTTCGGGTACCCCTGTCGTCGCATTGTATCATCAGGAAGAATGATGGAACAAATTGAGTACGGTTACGTATGGCCGCCGCTTCAGACGGTGTTTACAATATTCCCTGTACCATTACTTGAACCTAGCATATCAGGAGCAGACCATGACAACCGTAAAAACTAAAGAATTGACCATAACCCGCATCCTGCACGTTCCCCGCGAGAGGGTCTGGCACGCCTGGACCAACGCCGATACGATGAAGCAGTGGTGGGGGCCGAAGCACTTCACCAGCTCGGAAGTCCGGATCGACCTCCGCGTCAGGGGCAAAATCCTCATGGCCATGAAGTCGCCGGAAGGGCAGGTGTTCTGGAGCACCGGCCGCTATCACGAAATAGTAGAACCGGAGAAACTGGTGATGTCGGACTCGTTCTCGGATGAGAAGGGTAACGTCGTTTCCCCGACCCAGCACGGCATGAGTCCTGACTTCCCGGAGGAACTGCGGATAACCGTTATATTCGAGGAAGAAGCCGGCCATACGAAGATGACCCTGCACCACGGCGATGTCGGGGGCATGCCCCGGGCCGACCTTGACAGCATGAGACAGGGATGGGAAGAGTCCTTCGATAAGCTGGCTGACTACCTGGGCGAGAGCCGGAACGAGTAAGCGCGGACAATGCAAAGCCGTAATTAGGAACTCCCTGAACGGGGCCCCGTTGCTCCATAAACCCCGGATGCGTGCAGACACGGATGCACGCGGGTTCTCCTGTGCCCTTATAATCCTCCCATTACGACCGGCGATACCTGCCGGACAGGGAGGCCGACAACGGCACAGCAACAACTAAAGATAAACGAACTGGAAATCACCCGTACGTTCGATGCGCCGCGTCAGAAGGTGTGGCGCGCCTGGACGGAACCGGACGCTCTTAAAGCGTGGTGGGGACCGCTTGACCTTACCGCCACGGAGTTCCATGTCGATCTCCGCACCGGCGGCGAATACATGGTCGTCACGCAGTCTCAGGAAGGCAAGGTCTACCGTAATAAGGGCACGTACCGGGAAATACGGGCCCCGGAAAAGCTGGTTATGACCAATTCCTTCGCAGATGAAACCGGTAATATCGTACCCCCCGTGCAGTACGGCATGAGCAAGGACTTCCCGCTGGAACTGCTTATCACCCTGACCTTCGAAGAACATGGCGGCGGGACGCGGATGGTACTGGAACAGCATTACTCGGGCATGTCCGCCCCTGACCTCGACTACATGAAGCAGGGCTGGAAAGACTCCTTGAAAAAGCTGGCTGAATACTTGCGAAAGACCTAGACCACCGCTACGCAATCGTTCCTGTCGGGACGCAGGGAAAGGCGCCCTTGACTCACGTACGAGACGTAGTCGGTAAAAAACCCGTGGTAAACCAAATAACGGACGATTAGTGAGATATTCCGGATAATGCCGGCTTTTCCTCGCCATCCCGCGCCCTTACAGCCCCGGTTCAGACCTGACGTACCCGTTGTTACAATACTATCCGCGCATGATAATTTTTCCGAATAAACCTATTGCATATTGCTATAACGCGGTATATAATATGCCCAGTGGTTTTCAGTCTAGGTCACATACGCCCGATTTTTTGGTTTTATTCGAAACCCGAGACGGATGACCTTAGCAAACCAACTCATTAAGGAAAGGAGGTCATCCGTTGAGTTTCGAGGACAAGACGCTTCAGTGTGTCAACTGCGGTTCCAGTTTCATCTTCAGCGCTTCCGAACAGGAATTCTTCCAATCCAAGGGCTACACTAACGATCCCAAACGCTGTCCTGCTTGCCGTCAGGCCAGGAAAGCCGAGCGGGTCGGTAGCAGCGGCGATGGTTTCCAGACCCGCCAGATGTTCCCTGCGGTCTGCGCGGAATGCGGCAGGGAAACGGAAGTTCCTTTCGAGCCCCGTGAAGGTCGGCCCGTATATTGCAGTGATTGCTTCAGCAAGATAAGGGCTAACCGGTAACCGGGATCGTGTATTTGAACTGAATAGAAACAGGCTGGCGCTTACGAGCAACAGTAAGTTGTGAGTGTCGGCCTGTTATTTTTAGACCGGCAAATAGTTCACGAGTATGGCGGCCGTTGATTCGTTTACCCGCTGGTTAACCGGTGAGGGGAGGATCGGAAATTGGATCTTGTTGATTGGATCTTCCTTGGACTCGGGATATTTGGTATTTCAGGGGTGTCTCTTCTCGGTATTTTTAAGTGGTTTCCGAACCGCCTTCATGAAAAAAGGATACGGAATACCCAGAAGGATAAGAAGGACTTTAACAAATTCGCAGAACTATTCGCAGATGATATTCGTCCCGAGTTGCGTGAAGCTCCAGAGGATATTGCAGACTGGCTTAATGAATATGACAAAAACAAAAAGGAGGCAACACTAGGAGAATACCTCATCATCACTAAGCGTGAAAATAAGGTTACCGGGTTTATTTTTTTTGAGTATTCCTTTTTGACCAATATCCTGTATGTGGGTTTTCTTGGCGGCGCGCAAAACCTCAAGGATGGTTCCTACCGAGAAGCTACGGGGCGCTTGGCCAAATATTGCTCCAAACTAATATTTAAAGAGCTCAATCAATGTCGATTGATCGTTTTCGAAGTAGACGACGAGAATGATCCGGAGTTAATACCATTAGGCGAGAAACTGCAATCAAAAGCTGAAGGGAAAAAAAAGCTCTTCGGTAAACAAACACACTACTTGGAGGCTTGGTTTAAAAAGGACCTAAAGGTATTCGAGATCGGCATTGATTACCGCCAGCCTCCCTTACACCGAAACCAACAACAAAGCATCAGGCAGAACCTGCTGATAGTACCAATTGATTGGGAAATCAACGAAGAAGACCTGACCATGGACCGTAATAAATTGGTCGAGCTTCTCAATTTCCTGTTTTTTGAAACTTACGAACCATTATCAACGGAGCAGTTCCTTGGAGAAGCATATCATCAGAGATTGGTCGATGAGTACGAAAAACTCGTAGGCAGTCTACCAGAAAAGGTAAAGTTGATCTGCCACACCAGGGGAAACAACTCTACTACCTACCGTAGAGAAACAGCGGCTTATCATCAGTGATGATTCTTGTTTGTTGCACGATAGAGTCACGGACAAACTTAGGTAGATTGAACATTCCCTCATGGGTGATACCATCGTAGAATTTCAATCCCGTAAGAGACCTCGCGGCAATCCTTCTCTCTACCTCGCCCACATGCAATGCGCCGACATCTATTGTTGGCGAACCAAAACAGAACCCCCAGGGTACTGCCAGACAAGGTATGTTTGTAGTGCTCCCTGATACAAAAACAAAAACTGATTCAAGCGTCCTGTGAACAGCCGTGAAATTTAGTAATTCTGTCAATGATGTTGAGCCAGCCTGAACGCTGATAATACCGTTATCGGTCAAATGATTAAGTACCAATTCATAAAATTCTTTCGTAAATAAGCGATACGCCGGGCCTTCTTCGATCGGGTCCGGTAAATCAATAATAATCACGTCATATCTATCCGGGGAGTTCTCCAGGTATGCCCGCGCGTCGGTAAAGTGTACTTCCGCCCGCGGGTCGTCGAACGCACCCTGGCTCTCACCGGGTAAATAGCGGCGGGATAGCTCCGTCACCTGGTCGTCGATGTCTACCATCACGGCTTTGCTGACCGTATTATGACGCAAGACTTCCCTTAACGTCCCACCTTCACCGCCTCCAGCGATGAAAACGCTTTTCGGTTCGGGATGGGCGACCATTGCGGGATGTACTATGGCCTCATGATAGATAAACTCGTCCTTCTCGCAGGACTGGAGCTTATCATCCAGCACGAGGCATACTCCCAAACTGTAGCACCGCACTATCCGGACGGATTGATACTTTGTCTTTCCTTCAAAAAGGACTTCTTGTATCCGGTTGCGGTACACCAGATTGTCACTGATTTTTTCACTTAGCCAATTATCTGAGTCAGTATCCATACATAGCGCCGTGTTATCTACGACACGGCAACGAGGATCCCTCTCTGCACTTCTGTCAGATTGGGATTCCTGCAACCCAGTCCCTGGATAAGTACTTCCGCGGCTATTTGCGGATCGACGCTCATACCGCAGGTGAAGATGTCGGCGGCGGCATAGCCGTATTCCGGCCATGTATGCACCGATAGATGTGATTCTGCGATGACGACAACGCCGCTGACCCCCTGCGGGCTGAACCGGTGGAATGAGTCCCCCAGGACAACGGCGCCGCAATCGACGGCCGCTTTCACCATGGTCTCGCGGATCAGGTCCAGGTTGTTTAAAGCCTCCCTGTCACAATCGTGAAGTTCTACCAGCAAATGTCTACCTAGAGCATTCAATCACCTTCCCCCCTTTTGATTTGGTTTCGTATGGTTACCCGGCCGTGGCCGGCGTATCTGATAAGCCACTAAATAAAAAGTCCCAGAGTATAGTGTGTAAAACCACCCCAGGAACTTCCCCGGAGAATGTACAGGACAGCGGGGAAACAAGGTTTACCGAGTTTATGTGTGGTTGTTTGCTTTTCTCCCTTCCGGACCGGCTACTGCCGCTCCTGGACCACCACGCTTGTATCGATGCTCTTGTCTATCAATTCCGCCAGCCCGGCCACCTTCTGTTCCTGGTGGAACGGCGTGGCGAGCAGTATTTCATCCAGGTCTGCTGCAATGTCCCGTACCGGTATATCGGTGATGATCACCGGGACCCTGTGCTGTTCCGCTTTCTGGAGTACATTATAGAGCGGTTTTTCCCGTTTGCCGCCGAGCACCAGGCAGGCCGTCGGCGTTTCCAGGACGGCAAGCTGCATGTCCGGGCGGTCCTGCCGCACGATCGCCGCCTTGCGCGTCTTCCGTCCGAAATAGGCCGAACCGGAATCCACGACCAGCGCCCCCACCATGAAATTCTCCACCAGTTCCCCGGCTTTTTCCCGGTTGTTGATGATTTCTCCGCCGAGCTTCTCCGCCAGCTCCTCCACCGTCACGGCCAGTAAACGCCGGTCCTCCGGTACGACCCCGAGAAGCTTGATGCCGGCCTCTTCAAGCTGTTCCTTGACGGCTTCGGATGCCGCGGCAAGCTGGCTCTTCGGTACCTTGTTCACTACCAGCCCGGCAAAGGAATCCCCGAAGCCCTTGTAGACATCGATGAACGCCGATTCGTTCCCGTTCCAGGCTTCCACTGCTATTGTCTTCGCCTGCATTTCCCGGGCGGCGCCATACGTCGTCTGGCTGACCAGGTCGTCCGGCGTTCTGCCCAGCATGGCTTCCACGAAGACCACGTCCCGTCCCCTCGTGTTCTGGGTATTCTCGGGCGCTTCCATACCCCTGAGCATATGCTTCATGAAGGCGGCGTCCCGGTCGGTCTCTTCCCCTTCCGTATGGGGCTTCAAATAACCGATGGTTTTGCCGGTGCGTTGGACGGCGTTCGCCAGCGCGGCGCAGAGGGCTGTCTTGCCGGCGCGGTTTTCAACTGAAACGATATAGATGACACCCAATGTTTTTGCCCTTCGTTAATGAAAAGAACCAAATAACATTATATGCTTTTGACATAGGTTCGTAAAGAGGTATAATCTTATGTACCGCTCTCAAAATCTTCGTCCCGCGGGGAACCTGATGCCTGTTGATAAATTAAGCCTCATCGTGCCCACGTACAACGAACGCGATAACATCGAATCCCTCGTGAAACGCGTCCATGCTGCCATGTCCGGCCTCGATTACGAGATGCTCATCGTGGATGACAACAGCAGGGACGGCACTATCGATATCGCCAACCAACTGGCCGGGCAGTATCCCCTACGGGTCCTCGTAAGGACACAGGAGCGCGGCCTCGCCACCGCCGTCATCCACGGCATCCGGAACGCCAAAGGAAGCATCATCGGCGTGATGGATGCGGACCTCCAGCACCCGCCGGAAATCCTCCCGAAACTGGCGGCCGCCATGGACAAGGGAGCCGATATCGTCGTCGCCAGCCGCTACATCCCGGGCGGCGGCGTCCCCAACTGGGGCCTGCTGCGGCGTGTCATTTCCAAGGGGGCCGGGACTATCTCCCACGTGTTCCTCCCGCAGTCGCGGCGCACCCATGATCCCATGTCCGGCTTCTTCATGTTCCGGCGTGACAGGGTCGACCCCGACAAGCTCAAGCCCACCGGCTACAAAATACTATTGGAAATCCTCCTCATGGGGGATTTTACGAACGCCGCCGAAGTGCCTTTCATCTTCGAGGAACGCAGCGCCGGAGCCAGCAAGCTCAAGTGGAGCACGCAGATCGATTACCTGAAGCACATTCTCAGCCTCATGGCCCGCACCGGTGAGCTCGCCATGTTCATCAAGTTCATCATCGTCGGCCTCATCGGGACCGGCGTTAACATCGGCGTCTACACCGCCCTCACCCGGCTGACGGATGTTTTTGCTGACCTGGACTGGCTGGCGGTGATTATCGGCATTGAAGTCTCCATCATCACTAACTTTTTGCTCAATGATACGTTTACATTCAGGGGACACCGCGCCGGGAGCAGTTTCCTGGGTAGATTGCTGCGCTTCAACCTTATCTGCCTGACCGGAGCCGGCATCCAATGGGGAATTTTCATGCTGCTGACCCGGTTGACCGATATCAATGACATTCTGGCCAACTTCATCGGCATCGTCGTGGCGTTTCTCTGGAATTACTTTATCAACAGGAACTGGACATGGCGTTGAAAAACAGGCTCCGGCGCATCGTAACCTGGCCGCACTTCTTCCTTTGCGTTATCCTCATCGTTACCCTGGCCATGCACTTCGCCATCATCACCAACCCGCCGGATACCGTCCTGGACGAGATTCATTATGTCAAGGATGCCCGGGTCATCATCGCGGATAATGAGACCGAGCGCCCGGAACATCCGCCGCTCGGCAAGCTCATCCTGGTGGCCGGTTTCAAGATCTTCGGGGACAACTCCTGGGGATGGCGTTTCTTCCCTATCCTCATCGGGACGGGCACGATCGTCCTGTTCTACTTCATCTGCCGCCGCCTGGGCATGACGCAAACAGCGGTGAACATCGCCACGTTCCTGCTGGCCTTCGAGAACATGACCTTCACCCACTCGCAGATTACCATGCTGGATATCTACCTGCTCGGTTTTATGATGCTGGCGTTCTTCCTGTACGTCAGCCGCAAGTACATTTCCGCCGGCATCGCCATCGGCCTCACCGGTCTGACCAAGCTGACCGGGGCCATGGCCGCCCCGGTGCTGTTCATCCACTGGCTGTTCTCCCGTGAACATCGCCACTCCAAATGGTTCATCCTGACAGCGGTATTCGCCGTCATCGCCTTTGTCGAACTCCTCATCCTCTTCGAGTTCGCCATCGTCAAGGAATTCACCGGTTTCCTGGACCCCGTTCAGCGCATCAGGGACATGATCAGCCTGACCGGGAGCCTCACCTTCGAAAACGTCACCCATCCCGCCCTGACCCGCCCCTGGGAGTGGGTATTGGCCTATACACCGATGGCCCTGTATGTCAGCCCGATCCACTACAACAGCGCCGTCAGCTTCGATGTCTGGGCGCTCATCATTCCCACGACGCTGTACATGATATGGCTTTCCATCAAGCGCCACGAGGCCGGCCTCTTCGGTTTCGCCTGGTTCTTCGGCATGTTCCTCGTCTGGATACCGCTCAGCATCGTCACCGACCGTTCCAGCTACCCGTACTACTTCCTGCCGGCCGTCGGCGCCATCTGCCTCGGCATGGGCATCGGCCTCGGCAAGCTCATCCAGATATTCCGCTCCCGCCCGCGCGGCTGGATCAAGTGGCTGTCCTTCAGCTTCGTCGTCCTGGTGATCGTGGTGCACGTGGCGTCCTTCGTCATCCTCTCCCCGGTCTTCAACTACGATTACGGCTGGTTCATCCAGATGATTGTCTAAACCCTCTGTCATCAGAGCGGTGGCTCTTTCCGGCCCTGCCGTCCAATGCTTGTTACCCGCCAGACTTTCGCCTCCCTTTTAAGGGAGGCAGGGTGGGTTTTGCATACCCACTCTTTCGACCCGCTCTGACTTTTGACTTTTGACTTCTGACTTTTGACCTTTACCCTCCCGCCCAACCTGTCATTACCTTTACGCCGGTGCTATACTTAGGGTATCGGCGGAGAAGACTATGCAGGAAGCCCAGCTATATGACAAACTGCCGGGCTTGCGGGTACAGTGCCTGACCTGCCAGTGGCGCTGCCGCATTAACCCGGACAAATACGGCGTGTGCGGCATGTACCGGAACGAGAACGGTACCCTCTACAACGTCAACTACGGCCGCGTCTCCTCCGTTGCCGTCGACCCCATCGAGAAGAAACCCCTCTTCCACTTCCATCCGGGCACCCTCTGCTTTTCCCTCGGCACGGTCGGCTGCAACTTCCAGTGCCGGCACTGCCAGAACTGGGAAATCTCCACCGCGGACGTATCCGGCATCCAGGGCATCTGCCGCGAACTCCTTCCGGAGGATTCCGTCCGGCTGGCGCTGCAGAACGACTGCCAGGGCATGGCCTGGACCTACAACGAACCCGCCGTCTGGTTCGAGCACACCCTGGCATCCGCGCGCCTCGCCGGGGAAAAAGGCCTTTACACCGTCTACGTCACCAACGGCTATGCCTCGCCGGAAGCGCTGGATACCATCGGTCCCTACCTGGACGCCTGGCGGGTGGACGTTAAAGGCTTCTCGGACCGGTTTTATAAGGAGCTTTCGGGCGTCCCCCGCTGGCGGGAGATACTGGACGTCACGGTCCGCGCCAAGAGCAAGTGGGACATGCACGTGGAGGTGGTCACCAACATCATCCCGACCATGAACGACGATGACGAACAGCTCCGCGGCATCGCGGAATGGATGGTCCGTGAACTGGGCGAACTAACGCCCTGGCACGTGACGAGATTTGTCCCCCAGCACCACCTCGGTCACCTGCCCATGACGCCGGTCTCGACTATCGATAAAGCCATAAAAATAGGCCGGGAAGCCGGCCTGAAGTTCGTGTACGCCGGGAACGTGCCCGGCCATGACAGCGAGAGCACCCGATGCTATTCCTGCGGGACGCCGGCGGTGCGGCGCTCCGGCTATTCTACAAAGATACTCAATCTCGACCACTCCCGCTGCAAGACCTGCGG
>CAZQQL010000100.1:0-10950 GCA_964595455.1 uncultured Dehalococcoidaceae bacterium | reverse complement strand
AGCAGGACGGCTACAGGGTCGCGCCGTTCAAGGCCCAGAACATGGCCCTCAACAGTTTCGTTACCGCCGAGGGGGGCGAGATAGGCCGCGCCCAGGTGGTCCAGGCTGAGGCGGCCGGCATCGCTCCCACCGTGGACATGAACCCCGTCCTCCTCAAGCCCACCCACGACATGGGCAGCCAGGTCATCGTCATGGGCCGCGTCTATAAGGACATCTCCGCCCGGGACTACTACGACCACACCCCCTTCCTTCTCCAGACCATCCTGGACGCCCTGGACCGCCTCCGCAGCGAGTACGACATCGTCGTCCTGGAGGGCGCCGGCAGTCCCGCCGAGATCAACCTCAAGGAACGCGAGATCGTCAATATGCGCATCGCCCGCGAGTCCCGCAGCCCGGTGCTGCTTGTCGGAGACATCGATAAGGGTGGCGTCTTCGCTTCCCTCGTCGGTACCCTGGAACTGCTCGACGAGGAAGAACGCGACCTCATCAAAGGCTTCATTATCAACAAGTTCCGCGGCGATGTCACCCTGCTGCAGGACGCCATCGACTTCCTTGACAAAAAGACCGGCAAGCCGACGCTCGGCGTCGTACCATATTTCAAGGACATCCGCATCGCCCAGGAAGACTCGGTCTACCTCGATAGCCGCCAGCCGGGCGATACCGACGGCGACCTGGACATCGCCGTCATCCGCCTGCCGCACATCTCCAACTACGACGACTTCGACCCCCTGGAAGCTGAGGGATGCAGTGTTCGTTATGTCAATAACCGCATCGAAATGGGCAACCCCCACCTCATCATCCTTCCCGGAACCAAGAGCACTGTGGCGGACCTGGGACTCCTGCGCCAGACCGGTATGGCTTCGGTCGTCCTGGCCGCCGCCAAAAAAGGAACTCCCGTTCTCGGCATCTGCGGCGGATACCAGATGCTCGGTAGTAAGATTATCGACCCCTCCGGCGTCGAGTCCCCCAATCCGGAAACCCCCGGCCTCGGACTCCTCGATATGGTCACCGAATTCCTCCCGGAAAAGTCCACCACCCAGGCGCATGCCCGCATCGTCGCCAACACGGGCCTCCTGGCCGGGCTCGAAGGCACGGACATCGGCGGCTACGAGATTCACATGGGCCGCAGTTCCGGCGGCGGCGGGAACGTCCTTCGTATCATCGAGACACCCGCCGGGCCGGCTGATTACCCGGACGGCATGATGAACGAACAGGGCACCGTCATCGGCACCTACCTCCACGGCATGTTCCACAACGACGACTTCCGCCGTGCTTTCCTGGTCAACCTGAGACGCCACTGGGGACTGGTGGAGACCGGCCGGAGCATCACCCTGTCACGCGATCGCGAGTATGACAAACTCGCCGAGCTCGTCCGCGCCCACCTCGATATCCCCGCCGTCTACCGCATCATGGAGGACATGAAATGAGCCTGACCTTTATCATCGGCGGCGCCCGCAGCGGCAAGAGCACCCTGGCCCAGGACATGGCCCTCAAGGCCGGTGGGGACGTGCTCTTCGTAGCGACGGCGGAACCCGGCGATGATGAGATGCGCGCCCGTATCGATGCCCACAAGCGCTCCCGTCCCGCCAACTGGAAGACGCTGGAAGCCCCGGCCGGACTGGGAAAACGCATCGATGCGGAGATCGGCGAGGCCAAAACCGTAGTTATCGACTGCATCACCCTGCTCGTCAGCAACGTCTTCCAGGCGAACGGCTGGAAAGCGGACGCCGTTCTCCAGGAGCAAGCGGTAGACAGGGAGATAGAAGCCATCATCCGGTGCATTGACAGCCACCGCGCCCGCTTCATCATCGTCAGCAACGAGATCGGCCTTGGCATCGTTCCCGCCGACCCCATCTCCCGCATCTACCGGGACGTTCTCGGCCGCGCCAACCGCCTCCTCGCCGCCCGCGCGGAAGAAGTGCTCCTCCTCGTCGCCGGTATTCCAATGGCCGTCAAACAGCCGTAAGGACGACAAACCACCCCTGCCCTCCTTTCTAAAGGAGGGCGAAACTAACAGCTTGCCGGAAATTTCCTGCCATGCCGATTCTGTCGTCCCCATTTAAGGGGGAGGAGGGGGTTTTACTGAGATTTACCTGAGACGCGTTTAAACAAGAAACCCTCCTCCGTGTCATTTCCGGCCTAATCGAAATCTATCACCGCCGGGCATGATGCCCGGCCTGTACCGCCGATCACCGCCGCTCCCGTGTACCCAACCTTTGACCTTTGACATTTGACCTTTGACTTCCCATTGACACTTACTTATACGTAGTATACTATTAACTCGCGTACTCCTTATGAAAGGAGAGTTTTTCCAGGGAGGTATAGTATGCCTTATTATGTCATGTTGACCAAGTTGACCGATGCCGGAAGAAAGACCATTATGAACAACCCGTCCCGTATCTGGGAAGTGAACAAGGAAGTCGAGGAAATGGGCGCCAAGATCGTCACCCAGTATTCCCTCCTCGGCGAGTACGATTTCCTCAACGTTCTCGAAGCCCCCAACAACACCGTCATCGCCCGGGTCGCCGCCCAGATCGGTTCCCGCGGCACTGTCACCCCATTGACGCTTTCCGCTATCACCATCGAAGACCTTGTCAAAGAGATCCAGATGGCCAAAGCCCTCGATAAGTAGTCCATCTCTGGGCAATACCGGAATTCGGGATCGGGCTCCGGCTGAAGCCGGAGCCCGCCTTTGTTCTCACCTGAAGCGTCAGTGCCAGTCCGCCCCGGGCGGATGTGGCAACTTCTCGTTTCCTCCTTACCCGCAGACAGGACGGACAGTCCATATTTACTCTATAATAGTGATATGCCCGAACCGCTCAAACCCCTGTCCTGGTACAAAGAACTATCGGAAGGAAAGTCCCGGCGGGAAAGCGGCTGCTTCCTCGTCGAGGGAGAACGCGCTATCCGGCAGGTCGCCGGTATCCGTCCGGAAGCCGTCACCGAACTCATCTCCAGCATCCCGCTGCCCCCGGACCTCGACCGCTACCCGGTGCGAACGGTCACGGAAAAGCAACTGCGTTCCGTCAGTACCGCTTCGACACCGCAGGGACTCATCGCCGTGGTCCGCTTACCGCAGGAGTCCTATGCGGAAAGCCTGCCAGATACTCCAGGTTGCAGGGTCCTTGTCCTGGAAGATATCCAGGACCCCGGCAACGTGGGGACGCTCATCAGGACGGCGGCGGCGTTCGATTATGACGGCGTCCTCCTGTCTGACAAGTCCGCCGACCCCTTCTCGCCCAAGTGCGTGCAGTCGGCGGCCGGTTCCGTCCTCTCCCTCTGGCTGCGACGCTCTTTCAGATTTCTCGAGATGGCATCCGAACTGAAAGAACAGGGCTTTCGCCTGGTAGCAGCGACGCTGGACGGCGAACACCTCCCCGAAGCACTCAAACAGACAAATCTGGCGCTGGCCCTCGGCAACGAGGCCGCCGGCCTGTCCCCGGCCCTTCTCAAACTGTCCAACGATCGCTTCCGCCTGCCGGTCGCCAAGGAAAAAGCCGAGTCCCTCAATGTGGCGGTCTGCGGCGGCATCTGCATGTACCTGAGTACCTGGACCGATGACTGACCCGGCCGTCCTCGCCGAGATCCGGTCCCGCTTCCGCGAGGAAGGCCTGACTCCGGACATCATCTCCCGTTTCCGCACCATCATCTACGCTCATTATCGGGCGGAAGGCCGCCGCTTCCCCTGGCGGGAAACGACCGATCCCTACCGTATCTTTGTCTCGGAGGTCATGCTCCAGCAGACCCAGACTTCCCGCGTCATCGGTAAGTACCTCGGCTTCATCGAGGCGTTCCCTGATTTCCGTTCGCTGGCCGCCGCTTCCCTCCGGGACGTCCTCGCCGCCTGGCAGGGACTCGGCTACAACCGGCGCGCCATCGCCCTGCAGAAAACGGCTGGTATCGCAGTCAAGGAATACGGCGGACGCCTGCCGGACACGCCGGAAGAGCTGCAGAAACTGCCCGGCATCGGCCCCAATACCGCTGGGGCCATACTTGCCATCGCCTTTGGCCGCCCGGCCGTGTTCATCGAAACCAATATCCGCACCGTCTACCACTACTTCTTCCATCCGGATGAGCCATCCGTCCCGGAAAGCGAGTACCGAAGCCTTGTCGAAGCTACCCTGGACGCCCAAAATCCCCGCGAATGGTACTACGCCCTCTACGATTACGGCGCCATGTTGAAAAGCAGCGGCAGGAAGACCGACCGGCCCCGCTCACGGCAGTCCCGGTTCGAAGGCTCGGACCGCCAGCTGCGCGGTAAGTGCATCCGCTTCCTCCTCGACCGCCACGCTGCATCCCGGTATGAGCTCATCGAACATCTTGGCGGTGATGAAGGCCGCGCCACCCGCATCCTGGCAGGCCTTGAGCGTGATGGTTTCATCACCTTCATCAACGGAATATACACCATGCAGACTAAAATGAGTCCCGACACCCCTTGACTGTCCGTACTATCCGTATTAAACTAATTATTAGGATATTACTAACTATTAATATTTTGCTAACAATTAGCTGGTAACATCCTTTTGAAGGAGTCAAAGATGGGCCCCGACCGTCATACACAGATTGAACAGATACTGGGATTGACCGACAGGATTTTCGGCGCTCTCCTCCCCACCGTTCCCAAGGAGGTACTTGAACTCGACGTAACCATGCCGCAGCTCAAGATCATGCTGATGCTGTTCATTAACGGCCCCGTCCGGATGAGCGCCATCGCCGCGGACCTCGGTATTACGCTGGCCACCGCCACCGGCCTCGTGGACCGGCTCGTCGAGCGGGAACTCGTCAGCCGTGAGAATAACCCCGGCGACCGGCGCGTGGTCATGTGCCGTCTCTCGGAACCCGGCCACCAGACGGTCAGCCGCATCTGGAATTCCGTCCGCAAGAAGATGAGCGATATCCTTCTTGCCCTCGATGACGATACCCTGTGCAAACTGGATTTTGCCCTGCAGAACATGCTGGCCAATGCCCACCGCGTTGACCGGGACTGAACGACACCCCAAGACGATTAAAAGGGGAGTGGATATGGACGATACCCGCCGCGGGTCTATAAACCCGCCGTAATCGGAGCATCCGCCGCTGGACCGGCGGGCGCTTCCCCTGTTTTCAAATAAAAAAAGAAAGCCGTTCCACGGTTGGAGGGAGTCTTTGTTCCTTTTTCCGGACACGGTACCTGGAGGTTAGGTATGTTTGAGAAGATCGGCGGATTTGCCGTTAAGTACAAGTACTGGCTGGTGGCCGCCTGGGTCGTCGCTGCCGTGCTCATGTTCCTCTTCGCACCTTCCCTGAGCGAGGTCGGCTCGGTCGACGAGTCCACCTTCCTGCCGGCGGACAGCGAGTCCCTCCAGGCCCGGGAACTCATCGAAGAATATTTCCCGCAATCCGTGGCCGGCTCCACCATGAGCCTCATCTTCTTCAATGCTGACGGTCTCAGTGATTCCGACATGACCTACGCGCAGCAGATATCGGACTGGCTCGCTTCCGGGGAGACCCCCTTCGTCGTGGAATCCGTGACCTCCGTGTTCACCAGCCCGGAACTGGCTTCCCGCCTCATCAGTCCGGATAACACCACCATGCTCGTCAACGCCGGCCTGGAAAAGACGGCCTACGATGCCGGCGCCGCCGACGTCGTCGAAGCCGCCCGGGACCACCTCGATGCCGCCCCCGCGGGTCTCGATGTCTACGTTTCCGGGCAGGTCGCCATCTACGCCGACCTCAACGAGTCGCTGCTGAAAAGCATCGACCTCACCACCATCGTCACCATCGTCCTTATCATCGTCCTGCTCCTCGCCATTTACCGCTCGCCGCTCTCCGCCCTGGTGCCGCTCCTGACCATCGGCATCGCGTTCCTCATCTCGCGCGGTGTGCTCGGCATCATCGCTGAAGCCGGTGTCTCGCTCTGGTCGCAGCTTGATATCTTTCTCGTCGTTCTCATCTTCGGGGTCGGTACGGACTACTGCCTGTTCCTCATCTCCCGGTACCGTGAAGAATTGGCCAAATACGGCACCCGCTCTGAGGCCATGAAACACACCGTCGGGCGCATCGGCGAGGTCATCGCCGCCAGCGCCTTCGCAGTCATCGTCGGCCTCTCCGGCATGGCGGTGGCCCGCTACCAGATGATCCAGACCATGGGCCCCATGCTCGGCCTCACCATCTTCATCACCCTCCTGGCCGCCCTTACCCTGACGCCGGCATTGGCCTCGGTCTTCGGCCGGGCGCTGTTCTGGCCTCGCCACGCCGCTGTCAACAAGGACGCAACCGCCACGACCTCCGGGTTCTGGTACCGGATCGCCAACCTGGCAACCGGCCATCCCGTCTGGGTAGCCGTTGTCCTGCTTGTCGTGCTGTTACTACCATATATCGCCCTGCCCGGACTCAATCGTTCCTTTGACCAGATGGCGGAGATCCCGCAGGACTCAGAATCTATACAGGGCTTCAAGGTACTGGAAACCCACTATGACATCGGCGAGATGGACCCGCTGAGCGCCCTCGTCATCGCCGGGGAAGGTACGGACCTGACCGGCCCGGAAGCCCTCGCGGCCCTCGCTTCTCTGTCGGACGCCCTGGCCGGGGTTGACGGCGTCGTCAAGGTCCAGAGCATCACCCGGCCGGAAGGGACCGCGGATACCCCCGCCCAGTTAACGGTCTCCGGACAGCTCGCGAGCATCGGCAGCCAGATAACCGATAATTTCAATGAAGATGCCGATCCTTCCGCGCTCTTCAGCGGCGAAGTCGAACAGGCATTCTCCCAGGTGGAAAGCTACCTGGATGAACTCGCCGCCTTCTCATGGGTCGCTGACAGCCAGGACTACCAGACGCTCCGCTCGAACATGGTCGCCATTCAGGCGGCCATCGGGGAGATACGCGCCGGCGCCATCGTGGAAAACCAGCTCAATATGCTGGCCGGGCAGCTTACTGCCGTCGCCCAGTCTCCCGTTAACGACCAGGGCCTGCCCACGGAACAGGCTGCCGGTCTTATCCTCCTGTCTCGCGGCTACCTGGACGAACTCACCGAACTCTATCCTGCCGTGGCTGACATGGCAGACTACCCGGCTGCTGACGGCCTGCTCAACAGCCTCGCCTTCGCCCTCACGTCTTCCCAGCCGCCCGCCTCCTGGCCGCCGGAAGCGCAGCAGGCCATGGCGGACCTCGGCGGCAGCCTCCAGTCCATCGCCGCAGACATGAGCGCGCTGGCCGCATCGGTCCAGGGACAGGGGATGTACCTCATGTCGCAGGCTCTGGCCCAGGCGGCGCAGGGTGATACTCCCATGAATGCCCTGGAAACAGAACTGGCTTCCTTTCAGGGATCGCTGCAGGGACTTGCCGCAACAGCCGTCGAACAGGGCAACCCCGTCTTCCTGTCCCAAACGCTCATGACTTCCTCTCCGGCAGCCGCCGCCCTGATGGATGCTTTCTACAGCCGGGACCGGGAAGCGACGAGGATGTATGTCATCCTGGATTCGTTCCCGCAGTCCGAGCGCGCCATGGAGACCGTCAAGGGCATCCGTGACGTGATGCACCGCAACCTAGCTGGTTCGGATATCGCCATAGAAGAAGCGGTTATCGGCGGTACGAGCGCTGAGATCACAGATGTCCAGACCGTCCTCACCGAGGACTTCAATATCGTCATGATCGTCGTCTGTGCCGCCGTCTTTATCGTCCTGGTACTTCTGCTGAGGAGCCTCGTGGCGCCCGTTTACCTGCTGCTGACCGTATTGCTAAGCTACGGCTCGACCCTGGGCATCGTTACCTGGTTGTTCCAGGACATTCTCGGGCATGACGGCATCAGCTTCATGGTGCCGATCATCGTCTTCGCTCTCCTGGTGGCGCTGGGATCGGACTATAACATCTTCCTCATGTCCCGCATCCGTGAAGAAGCCGCCGTACACCCGCCCCGGATGGCCGCCCGTCTCGCGGTCATGGCCACCGGCGGCGTCATTACCGCCTGCGGCATCATCCTGGCGGGCACCTTCGCCGTTCTCGTCATCACGCCTATCCGGACGATGGTCCATATCGGCACGGCGGTCGCTATCGGCATCATCCTGGATACGTTCCTGGTACGCCCGCTCCTGGTCCCGGCCATCGCCAGCCTCCTCGGCAAATGGAACTGGTGGCCCGGGAAGTACGGGCGCCAATCATAATCATCCGTAACAAACAAAGGCGCCGGGGGAAATTCCCGGCGCCTTTATCTTTCAGCAAGAACCGTCAGCGGAAATCCGCCCCGGCGCTACTTGAATGCGTAGAATATGCCGTCGTGGCAGCCCACATAGGCCATTCCGTTGGCGATGGCCGGCGATGATGTTATCCGCCCTCCGATGGCTACACTCCATACCTCGGCGCCATCGGAACGGTCAATCGCGTAGAATGTGCCGTCATAGCTCCCGAAGTACAGGACGGATTCGGACAGCGCCGGTGAAGAAGTGATGGAATCACCCGCGGCGAACCGCCACTTGATCTCCCCCGTCGGCAGGTCGATGGACAGCACCTCGTCATTGGCCCCGAGGTACATTATGTCTCCCATGACAGCCGCGGAAGAAACGCTATCGATGCCGAAACCTATCCTCTGGCTCCAGACATAGCCGGATGGCATCGGAGGCTTAGGGGCGACGCCATAGATATACATGGCGTCCCAGTATTTTTTCAGGGTATTCTCGCCCCACCAGTTCTTGGCGGTGGGGTCGATGGCGTAAATAAAGCCTCCTGAGTTGGTGAAGTAGACATTGCCGTCTTTCTCCACCGGAGAAGCCACGATCATGGCCTTGCCTTCGAACTCGAGGCGTTTACCACCGTTCTCGGCATTGATGCAATAGAAGAAACCATCAGCCCCACCGATGGCTACAACGCCGTCGATAACGAGCGGTGAAGAAAGCATGATGTTATCGGTTTCGTATTTCCAGACCTGCTTGCCATTCTTGATATCGACGGCATACACGCTCCAGTCATCCGCCCCGAAGTAGACCTTGCCGTTGGCAATGGCGGCAGTGGAGCGCACCGGATACCTCGTATTGAATTTCCATATCTCCGTCCCGGTAGTCGTGTCGATGGCGTAAAGGTGCCCGTCATTGGATCCACAGTAGAGGACGCCCCCGGAGATGATTGGTGACGATTCAACCCAGCTTCCTGTCTTGAATTTCCAGACCTCTTCTCCCGTTGCTGCGTTCAAAGCGTATATGTACGAATCCCTGGACCCGAAATATACTGTCCCGTCGATGACCGCCGGGGAAGAATGTATCGATTCCCCTGTCTGGTAGGTCCAGGCTATTTCTCCCTGGGGACCGGGCGCGGATACGTCGCTGTTGCCGGTATGCTGAAGGTCCCGCCGGAACATCGTCCAGGCGTCTCCCGGCGTCGAGGAGGTCAGGTCTTCGCTAAGGCCGAAAATAACGTCCGTAAAGTTAATCAGCACGAACGCCACAACGAAAACAACCACCGCGCTCGTAATGCTCAGCCACACCACCCGGTGACGTTTCTTGTTCTTTTTTTGTATCTTGTCTAACTCGTCTCTTGGTATCACCATAGTTAAGAATATACCCGTTCGACCGGGCATTGTCAAATACGAATAAGAGAGATATGAGGCGTGCTTCCCCGCGAAATAAAGGCCATTCGAGCGTGGGTGTTGTAGCTATTGGTGCGTTTCAGGGACGGGTATCCTGGTCCGGCCTCTTGCAATAATGCACCGGGAAGGGTAGTTACAATTTTAACTGGACAAGTATCCGCTGTGCAGCGAACGTCCCATGTCAAAGTTCCCCTTTGCAGGGAGCAGGAGCAGGTTTGAAAAGGTACCCTGAGGTAACGCCTACTCCTTGGGAACAACGGTAAGGGAACTCAGCGATTTGACATCCACGTTGTCCTTCCAGGGACTCCGGGAAACGTGCATCACCACGAAGGTGCTTGTCCGTAGTATTTCCGGTATGTTGGCAATAACGTTCTTGACGAACTTGTCGAACTCCGCCGGAGAGTGGAACACGAACAACCCGATGATATCGTAGGTCCCGGTGCAGCCGCTGAGAAAATAAACGTTCGGGCTTTCAACGAGACGCTCTTCCACCACTTCCGCGGAACCTACCTTTACCTCCATGCACATGATGCACATGAAGTTCAACCCGAGTTGTTCCGGGTTGACGATCGCTCCAATCCTCATGGCGCCGCTGGAGACCAGGTGTTTCACCCGGTTACGGATGGTGCCCTCCGAGACATCCAGTTTTCGTCCGATTTCACGGAAGCTCTGCCGGGCGTCTTCCTGTAGCTCTCCTATTATCATCTGGGCAAGTTCATCAAGCATCACGTGCCTCCCCCTTGAAAAGAACCGGAAATTCCTCTCTTACTATACGCATTTTCGTGCCTTGATGCAACTATTGTTTTTCAATGCGTAACAACCTGCCTCGCCATGCCTTATTGCATACCGAAATCAGGGGATACACGTATTGAGCGATAACCGGACCTGTCTGAGAATAAAGTGCATCCGGAAAATGGGAGGTAAAATCATGCCGGACAGTGTTTATAAAATTATAACCCTGGTAGGGACCAGTACTGAGTCCTGGGAAAAGGCCGCAGCTGCCGCAGTAGAAATGGCCGCTAAAACACTCACCGACCTCCGTATTGCAGAAATAGAGGAACTGGATATGCAGATCGATGGGGGCAAGGTGATGACCTATCGGGCCAAGGTGCGCGTTTCTTTCAAGTACCACGGCAAGGAAGTATAAGGCCCGGTCCGCTAATTGTCTATGGGATGGCTGCAGTTCGTCCTGAACCTGTCGAAGGATGATGCACGGTCGAGATTGCTCACGAGCGGCTCGGACAGACGGTGGATGAGCAGAGGGTACTAGTGGAATTCGTCCTTGGAAAGGGCCAGCAGCACTACTGCCGCCAGCCCGAGGATGGAAAACGGGAAAGCAGTAATGATGGCAGATCGGAAGAGCGTCGTGTAGGGAAAGAGTGTAGGATAGGGTGGTG
>CAZQQL010000099.1:0-11020 GCA_964595455.1 uncultured Dehalococcoidaceae bacterium | reverse complement strand
CGGCTATATTAAGGATATCCCGGTCCGGGAAACCCGGCAAGGGACCGAACTCCGCCCGGAAGCAATCAAGAAGTCGCGGCAGGTATTCCTGGGAGGCACTCTTGCCGAAACGCCGGTTTATGAGCGGGCCGGACTGCGCTGCGGCAACGTTATTCGGGGACCTGCCATCATCGAAGAGCCCTTCCATACCGCCGTCCTCCCGCAGGGGCAGGTACTGCATGTGGACCGATGGGGTAATCTGGTGATAGAAACGGAGGCCGGTTCATGAACAGCATCGATCCCATCACCTTCGCCGTGGTCAGGAACAAGCTGATATCCATCGCCAATGGCATGCAGGAAACGGGTTTCCGGACCGGTGTCACCACGTTCATGTATGAAATCATGGACTGCTCCTTTGCCATCCTGGACGACGAAGCCGGGGTCATCTCGCAGTCTCACGGTATGCTACTCTTCCTCGGCAGCCTGGGACCGGCGGTACGGAACTGCCTGGACATCATCAGCCCCAATACAATGGCACCGGGGGACGTTATCATTTCCACCGTTCCCGAGATAACCGGCTCGCATACCTCGGACGCGGTCCTTTTCACTCCGATTTTCTACAAAGAACGATTGTTCGGGTATGCCACGACGAAGTCGCACTGGCTCGACCTGGGTGCCAAGAACACCTACCCCGCCGATGCTATGAACATTTACGAAGAGGGACTGCGTATTCCCCCGGTCAAGCTGTATCGGGAAGGCAGGCTGAACCATGATATCTGGAATATCATCAGGAGCAATTCACGGGCGCCGGAACAGGTCTGGGGAGATATGCAGGCGCAGATTGCCGGTTGCCGCTACGCCGAACGGCAGGTCTCCACACTGTTAGCCAGATATGGGTACGATACCGTCAGGGCCATCGTCAATGAAATGTACGACCACGCCGAAAAGATAACGCGATTGGCAATCGAGAACATACCGGACGGCTCCTGGACCGCCGAAGACTTTATCGACAGTAACGGCATCGATTTAGACAAGCCGATTTTAACGAGAGCAACGGTGACAGTGAAGGGGAGTGACATCACCATCGACTTCACCGGCTCGGACCCGGAACAGCCCGGTCCGACGAACGGACTGTGGGTTACGACGCTCTCCGCTGCGCGCTCGGCGGTAAAGGCACTCACCAACCCTACCCTTCCCGCGAATGAAGGCTTTAACCGACCCATTACCGTCATCGCTCCGCCGGGATGTATCTACAACGCGAGCCCGGCAACGCCAACGTTCCTGTGCGGAAATGTGGCCCAGACAATACTGGAACTGGTCAACCGGGCCCTCTACCGGCAACTACCGGAGCGCATCCCCGCCTGTTCCGGGGGAGATGTCATCGGTAACGGATTATTCGGAACTTACCCGGAAAACGGCCACTACTGGAGTACCATCTCGCCGAGCATTATCGGGCACGGCGCCGACTACTGTTCCGACGGCGATAGCTACCTGATGTTCCACTCGGCGGGAGCCAGCCAGAATATCCCGACGGAAATAATGGAATCCACATTTCCGGTGTTCGTGGAAAAAGTGGAACTGATACCGGACAGTGGCGGGGCTGGTAAATATCGCGGCGGACTCGGTTCCAGAATCCAGATCAGGCTACTCGCTCCGGCCACGTTCTACAGCTTCATAGAAAAGGGAAAGAGCCCGCACTGGGGACTGAAGGGCGGCAGAAATGGGTTGAGGAACTTCGCGCTCATACAACGGGCAGGTAACGGTGACTACGAGATATTCAAAACATCAGGAATACCACTCTCCGAGGGTGACCGCGTGACGGTCACTGCCGGTGGCGGGGGTGGGTACGGAAACCCACAGGAGCGGGAACCGGAGGCAATCCGGGCTGATGTCATCAATGGGTACGTCACCAATGATGGCGCCCGGCGGGACTATGGCGTCAATAGTGACGAAATATCGTAATACACTGCATATACAGTATACACTTGAATGCTGAACAACAAGCTACCCAGGTAGAGATCATCCTCTCAAAAATACTAACTCTTCGCCAATAGTTCGAATTCTGACTGGCCAGCCACTCAAGAAGCTTTCCGAACTCTTGTTTGCAAAGAAGGCGCTACTTCCAGTGCTGCTTGAACTTCTAAGAGCCCGTCCTTGACTCTGTTGATTCGAATCTGATGCGAGTCCGCAGTGGTTGACGCCTCGTCAACGTTTCTTATACTTGCCTTCGTGCCAGTCATTATAGGTGTCGTCCGCTCCTCGTTTGTGATCATCCTTGGCGAAAGCAATTCCTCTACCTGATCTTAACTCAATAACAGGTACAGCCAAAAATAGAGATTTCGGCTTTCCCTGGGCCCCGTTTATCTGACGATATTGCATCGGTGTCAGGTTGTCAAGAGAACTGTGCTGCCGCCGGCCTCACCATCAGGTTGAAGGTAGAGAGACAGAAAAAAGCCGGAAACGTTTTATCGCCGTTTCCGATAGATGAACCAAATCCCGATCGCCAGTATCACTACGGTTGGAACTACCGCGACAAGCCACCAGTTTATCCACAAGGATGATGTCATTTCACCCTGGAGGCCGTTTATCTCGCAGATATATGTACCGGTTTCCAGGTTTTTAAGGTTAAACACGACTGTTTTCGGCTCCTGGCTATTCAGTGCGACTTCCTGCGTCTGATAGATTGCCCCATTGACCCGTAAATCAAGTTCGAAAAGAGACTGCGGGACGGTATCGCTTTCGGGGGAAAAACGTATTGTCTGCAGCACCTGTCCGTCGAACTCGACGTTGATGCTGTAGTCTCCCCTTGGGGGTTCGCTGGTCGTCGCTTCGAGAGAAATAACAGCCTCTTCACCGATCCTCCTGGCAAACGTGAAATGCGGCCAGAATTCCTTTTCGCCGGTGACAATCTGCATGTTGCTGGTCTGGAATACATCGTAGCTCGCAGCCGATGAGGATCCAAGGTTACTCAGTGTTAGATGGCTCAGCCTGAGGAGTTCGTCGAGCGATGTCCCAAGCAGTACACGACTGTCAACTTCCAGTGTCAGTTCGATAATGACGTTGGCGCCACCAGCAAGTTCGCCCGGAACTGCCCTCAACCGGTTACCATTGATACTTGCCGTCCCTTGAGGCGTCACACTCACCTCCCTTATTGCCAGTTGCTCCGGTACCAGAAAATAAATGACAATGGCTGACTCCTCGAACTGGCTGTTATTACGGATATCCAAATCGATGGTTACCAGTTCTCCTGGTGATACCAGTACCGGCTCGGGCATCGGAGCGGGCTCCGGCTCGATTGTCAGCGTCGGTTCAGGGCTGGGCTCTGGTGTCAGCGCTGGTTCTGGTTCTGGTTCTGGTTCTGGTTCTGGTTCTGGTTCAGGCTCTGGTTCAGGCTCTGGTTCTGGTTCTGGTTCTGGTTCTGGTTCAGGCTCACCACCTCCGGGTGAACCTCCGTCGTCAGGCGGACTGGTTTTCACCTCGAAGCTGTTGCTAGAACCAGTCTTTCCGCCTCCGGAAGTGGTAATCACAACTCCAGCCTGTGGAGTGGAAATCGTGACGAAGCCGGTCCATGTTCCGCCAGTAAATGCATCAGTAAAGGACGGGTTAATTGTTCCAGTCGTGTCGGTCAGAGTGTTGGTGCCTGAGTAGCTTATCACCGTATTTTCATTAACATCCCGGGCTGTAATGGTAACATTGAAAGCGGAATCTACGGTTTGAGTCGAAATGGTCTCAAAGGTGAAATGGTCTAGATCAGGCTGGCTTATAGTTAGCTGCTGTGTCGCATCCGGCCAGCCCTGTTCCGGGAATTCCTTTCCGGTGAGCAGGGGCGTGCCTTCCGCGTTGTCTTTGTAGTAGAAACCTGTAGAGCTAGACCCCGCGGTAATCGTAACTGACGAAATCGGGATAGTACCGCCGGCATCGATGTAAAAACTCCCTCCGGCTGAAGTTGTGCTCAAGTTGATACCGGCATCACCGGAAAGTGCGACCGGGAAGCCCGACGGGTCCTCGGTCTGTATCAATATCAGCGGGGAAACCTCACCGGGTATCAGCTTCAGCGGAGGTCCGCTGAATATCAGTCGGACAGGAGGGATGAAGATGGCCCCGATAGTTGTTCCCGTCAGGATATCGATGGTTGGTAAAATCAAGTACCCGCTCCCGTTGTTCAGCGTGTCCAGCACGGAGCCGAAAACACCTGCATGGCCGGTACCGGTACACACCGCCCCGGTTATTTTCGTAACATACACAACGCCACCGGTATACATGTACCAGTCAGCTGGTATACTGACCTCAAAGCCATAATGGCGTTCGTCATAGATGCCGATAGCGCCTGTAGCGGTGGTACTAATACTCCCGCTGTATCCGTCGTATGGATGGGGAACGTTGGACACCCTTCCTGTCATGGATCCGGACCCGAAGGCCTGTATTCCTGGATACGGCGGGCTATACTCGTACATGACGAGCGTTACTTCCGGGGTTGACGAACCGTCCACCCATACCTCCAGGCAGTGGTCGGCATGGTTTGCGCCGGCTACTCCCAGATTGAGGTTGATGAAATAACTCTGGCCGGAAGGCGGTAAGATGGAACCCGTGTCAATCCGCAGGTAGAAGTCCATTATCGGATTGGTAATTCCGGATGGTGTGGTGCCGCCCCTCAAGGTGGACAGCGCGGTCCAGAAATAATCTATGTCTCCAGCAGTGCCGTTAAAGCCCGCGCTGTCCTGGACACCAGAATTGGATGCATCCTGAAACCCGTAAACGCCGCTGGTGGGTGAAGCAACAGTACCCCAGTCTGCAAAATCGCCATTGATAGTGATGGAGGAGGAGGAAACAAAGGTATCCGCCAACGCATGGCTAGTAAAAGCAACGACAAGGCTGAACCCTGCTAGTAGCACCAGAGAGAGGTGCATTGCTAAACGGATATTTCCCTTCATTTCTCTACAATACTACCATGGTGCGTGATTATACCAGAAGCCGGAACTACCGGAACATGATACCACCTATTTCCGTGCCAGCACCATGTTGATGGTGACGGTCTTGCCTCCAGGACTGGTGGCGGTCACTGAAACCGGATTCAACCCCGGCTCTAATTCCAGTTTAGTCGTGAACCGACCGTCTGCATCTACCGTCATCGCCTGACTGTTGACAGTGACGATAGCATCGACATCCGTTTCTCCCGTCAATACTACGCTTGCGGAAGATACTTCTGGCTGTTCCGGGCTGGTGATAACCAGTTTCGGAGGCCTTTCAGGCCTGACGTTCAAGCTCTCTCCCTTAACAGCATCCACTTCCTGGCCGGCGGCCACCTGCACCGTTTCCCCGTTCATGGTCACCTGGACAATACCTTCGCTCGTAGCCAGGTATGTATGGTCTGCGGCGATGACTTCCACCCGGAATTCCGTGCCCAGGACGCTGGATACAGCGGCGGGTGTCTCTATCTGGTAACTGAAATGATTGATTTCACTGGAAGCTTTTCCCGTTTCCAGCCTGACGGCGACGGCAGCCGGGGACTGCCCGCTCTCAGCCGCCATCTCGCTGATAACCAGCCTGCTGTTGGCATATATCGTAATAGAGCTGTCATTCATGAGGTTAACGACGGCGGTGGAACCGGATCCGGTAGCAAGCACGTCTCCAGCGGCAAGTGAAAGCGTATCACCGCTGTCCATGCGGTCGGTGGTCGTTAGTGAACCCCAGATGAAGAACAGTGGCTTTTCCGTGATCGCGGTCCCGGTGCCCTGGTTGATCTGGGCGGTAACCTCGGTCCCCCGGTCCGCCCAGAAGTTTGGGTATATGAAGAAACCGAGCAGCAGCACGATGGCAGCCGGCGCAGTCACCGCTGAAACCCAGACGGGTACATGCGGTTGCCGCCGCGCGTTACCGGCAGCGACAATCTGAGTGTACAGGCGTTCTCTGAATCCCGGTAGTGCTACGTCTGGTGCCGTGGTTGATGTAACCAGTCGGCGGAGATTGTCATCGAGCAGGTTTTCGCGGAACTCTGGCAGCTCTTTGCCGGTAAGCCGCTCCGACACTTCCCTGAGGCGCAACAGCAGGCCCCGTTTGAATGACAGAGCGGCTGCTACAGGGGTAAACGCAGCTTGTAATAGACGCTTGATATTGTTATCCATGGTCGTTCCAGTATATTTGTCGTCATCAGGCGTCATATTACTTGCTCAATCTTGTGATTTCTTTACGCAATGCCATGCGGGCGCGGTCCAACAGACTTTCCACGGACTTGGTTGACCTGCTCATTACCTGTCCGATGTCCCTGGCAGGCATTTCATCAAGGTATTTGAGCGTGAGTACCTGCCGGTAATGGTCCGGCAGGCAAAATAACGCCGCACGCACTACCTCACGGGTTTCTTCTTTTTCGATGATTTCATCCGGAAGGGGGTTGGTATCGATAAACTGGAGTTCTGGCAGGTCGGTTTCGGTCGACGGCTGGTAGAGCCTGGACTTATCGCGGTAACGGCGGCGCTGGAAGTCCCGTATCTTGTGCCAGGCGATGCTGCAAAGCCAGGTGTAAGGCTGGCTTTCACCCTTGAACTTCCCTGCGGACTTGACGGCAGCCAGCCATGTTTCCTGGACTACTTCCTCGGCGTCAGCATGGTTCCTGCCGACCTGGTTGTAGACCATGGTATAAATGCGGTCGAAATACAGCCTGTACAGACTTTCAATCGATGAATCATCACGCTCGATGCCGGCTTTGCCCGATTTCGATCCGGTGATTGCTGTTTTCTTCTCACGCTCAGGTTTTCGCCAGCCGAACATCAGTTCCTTGCGCCTTTATTGTTCACCGCTGTTGTCGGCGCTTCTCGTCAATTGTTACATCATAACATATAGTCAGTTGGAAGCACATCAGTACAATCTCATCTAACCGAGGAGTTGGCGGAGGTGCGTCCGTAGCAGTTGTTCCGCAAAAAGTAGCCGCCGTAATGGCGGCTACCACATGAAAGGTATGACAGGTTTCTTCCGCAAACGCTATACTTCCGTGATTTCAGCTTCCAGCGCGTTCTTCTTGACGGACTCTATGCCGGCTTTGGCATTAGCCTTCGTCGCATAGCCTTCTCCTCCGGTAGCTATCGTCTGTCCATTGGATGCCACCAGTCTCCAGCGATATTCACTTTTCGCGTCCTTGTAGAGTTCGAACTTTGCTGCCATTTCTTCAATCCTCCTTTAAATTTTTACCTATTTGTGTTTGCACCCGCTAGCCGGTCAATCCCCTTTGTTCTCCAGCCAATCTACCGCAGGCCGCTCAATATGGGTACGGGTACGGTGTCATTTCCATCCGCATCAATGAAACCATTCGTAATTCCGTGTGTTGTCAGCATGGTATAGCATGTTTTACAGAGAACCTGGTGGTTGTTCAGGTATTCCTGAGCGCTCATGTCACTTGCCACACATCTCGTCAGGTCGATACGGTATACCCGCAGCATGCCTCTGCTACCACAGAGTTCACACTGGAAACGGGCCTGGTTCATCGCCAGTTCCTGTAGTTCGATAAGGGTTAGATTATTTGTCATGGACTCTCTGCCTGCATCAATGTAAGTGTATATTTACAGCGGCAGTGAAAAATGGAAGATGCTGCCCTTCTGGTGGTACTTGTTCCTTGCCCAGATAGCCCCGCCGTGGCTTTCCATGATGAGCTTGCAGATGTACAGGCCCAGGCCGGTCCCGGGAACGGTACCGGTAAGTTTGTTCTTGACCCGGTAGAAACGTTTGAAAATGTTCTCCAGGTCATTTTGCGGGATGCCGATACTGTCATCGGAAACCGTGACGACCATCGAGGGGAGCCTGAGGGGAGGGGTATCGCCGTACCGGCTGCGTCGTTCCTTTTCTGACTTGATCAGGTTGATTCCCACCGTGATGGGTTCCTGGTGCCGGGAGTACTTGATGGCATTCCCGATCAGGTTTTCCAGTACCTGCCGCAGTCGATCCGGGTCGCCGCTGGCCAGCGGCAGTCTTTTGTGTGGCAGAAGAGTGATGGCTTGGTGACCGGTCTGGAACGTCGTGTCACTGATGACGGATTGTACCAGTTCGCTCATGCAAAAACACTGGCGGCCCAGGGGTTGTGCTTTTTCAAGGTGCGTCACGTCCCGGAGGTCGTCCAGCATCTTGATGACGCGGTCGCTCGCAGCATCGGCGCCGAGGAGGTATCGGCGGCGTTCTTCCGGACTGATGGATTCATCGAATTCTAAAAGCGTCGAAAGGTACCCCTTGATGACAGCCAACGGTGTCAGCAATTCATGCCAGAGTACTGAGAGTTCTTCACCGGCGGACGGCCCGCTACCAGCATCACCAGCAGCCGGTTCACAGGGCAGAATATAGTTGCCCGGGTTGGCAATACCAGTCTCGTTGCTCAGTCCAGCAGTATTTCGGGCCGGCAGGCACCCGGTTGGAGATATCACTTGTGTCCAGAAAATCGGGGCTGCCTTATGTTGTGTCAGGGTTAATTTCATTGCGTTCTGACCTCCGAATTACGTAGTACCAGGTATACCAATGAAAACCATAGCCCAGCATGAGGACTATGCAACCGTGTTTTCCGCAAGTCACCTGGTACTTTAGTCGTCCCTCCCCGGCGGATTCCCCGGTTTTTTCTCCATATTCCAACATTTTTCCCCCTTTTCTGCAGGCTAACCTGCCTGGTGCGCGGGAATGCAGACAACCAGTTCATAATGCCGGGTAAGGCAACATCGGGTTGGCTCCTACCGGGGGATATGACCTTTTCTTTCAAGAGGTTTCTGGATTTGAATACCTTGGACCTGGCTTTCGATTGGTTCGAGCTCTTTTAAGAACATGGAGAGGCAGATGACGGCAGGGGTGGATGAGGGGAACGGTATACGGCGCTATTTGACGATCTGATGGGAGTGGAAAGTACACCACACGTATCACGGCGCAAGACACCGATAGTGGACCGGCATGCCCTTGAGACACTCCGCTAGTTTTCTTGATGAGAGCGTATTTGTGCGATAGTATCGATTGTCCGCAGAAGACTCTTTCCGGAATCGGTAATGCGATAGACCGTAAAATTGGCATCCAGGTTGACCTTTTGCAGGTATTGTTTTTCGAGGAGTAACTTGAGATACCGCTGATCCTGCGAGCAACTGCTGTTGGCGGTGCACAACATTTCGGTCTCTCCACCTTCGTTTTCTCCGGTGCGGAGTATATCGGCAATTATTTCAATAGCAGATTTCATTTCGGCCCTACCTCCGATTTACGTGGTTCTTGGCATTACAATAAAAATCACAGCCCAGCAAGGGGGCGGTGCAACCGTGGTTTCCGGGAGTCACCCAGTACTTTAGTCGTCCCTCCTTGGCCGATTCCTCGTCCTTTTTTATCTTTTTTTCAAAATTTTTCTTGCCTCTCCCCCCCGGACAACCTAACCTTACTGTTTCACGGAAACCTGTTAATTCATGCTGTACCACGTACAAATTGGCCAGGGTGATGTTTTCGATTCTTTCAATGCCTCGATTGCTTCGCGCTTCTTTTTTTTTCCTCATATACGTCCATCGGTTTTCACTGCCGGCCAAAGTACACCCGAGAAGAGTAGCCAGCCCATTTCTCTTGAGTGGCCTGGCTTTTTGTGGTCATTGTGGTAAAGCCCTCATCGCCAGGTATGCCAAGAGCGGGCGATTTTCTTATTACGTTTGTGGAACGTTTGACAAAAAAGGTGCTGGTGCCTGCCCTTCTAGGTATCTAAAGAGTGAAAGATTTGAATTAAAAGTGACTGAAAAGATCAGGGATAATATCTTGACCCGGGAAAACCTGAAAGAATTGGTCGACCTAACAAACCGAGATCTCGATAACAACACGGTTGAAGCTCGCGATGGACGCACTGCTTAGAAAGTAAGCCATTCGCCTGGGTTTGGCTTACTATCTATCCGGTGCTACCACTCCGACCTTTCGCTCGATAACGAGATCCTGAAGGAGGCCTCCCGGGGAAACTTCTAAGCCCGTCCAGGAGACGCAAGATGGTCATGCACATTTGCAGGACAACACGTGTTTCGGAAAGACGGGCGTGCCAAGTACTCGGACAGGCCAGAACCACCCAGCGCCGGCAGCTGTCGCCACCGTCCGACGAAGAGCGGTTGATCGCTGAAATCATCGCCCTGGCGACCAGATATGGCAGATACGGCTACCGCCGGATAACCGCCATGCTGAAGAACAGCGGTTGGAAGGTCAACCACAAGAGGGTAGACGGATCTGGAGGAAAGAGGGGCTCAAGGTGCCGAAGAAGCAACCCAGGAGAGGCAGACTATGGCTCAACGACGGCTCTTGCATCCGGCTGCGCCCGGAATACGAAAACCATGTCTGGAGCTACGATTTCGTGATTGAGCGCACCGCTAACGGGAGGGCGTTTAAGATACTCAACATCATCGACGAATTTACTAGAAAGAACTTGAGCAGCAAGGTCAATCGACGGATACGATCCCAGGATGTGATCGACGAGCTTTTCGAACTCTTCATTCTGCAAGGTATCCCTGAGCACATACGATCGGACAACGGACCTGAGTTTACTGCCAGGGCTGTTAGGAAGTGGTTAAGTCGGCTGGGAGTGAAGACGCTCTTCATCGAGCCGGGCAGCCCCTGGGAGAACGGGTACATCGAGTCATTCAACGGCAAGATGAGGGATGAACTGCTGGATCGAGAAATATTTACTACATTGACTGAAGCCAAGGTATTGATTGAACAGTGGCGACAGGAATATGTTCAGGTGCGTCCACATAGTGCCCTGGGTTATAGACCGCCAGCACCTGAAGCCGTACTGACTGGAGCCACGAACTAAACCATGGTACCGCTATTGGGGGCAGGTCAGCCAATCAGAATTCGAACGCATCTATTACGCGATAATTACAGTTCACTTATCTTGAGTCAAGTTGATTCAACGTCTAGGCTGGCCAAGGGAAAGTTATCGAGAAGAACTTTTCTGGAGACGAATAATGGCGAATGGTTCTCGGTATCGTCCCCACTGGTGGGCGGTAATGGACTCGAACCAATGACCCCCTGCGTGTAAAGCAGGTGCTCTAACCAACTGAGCTAACCGCCC
>CAZQQL010000098.1:0-11532 GCA_964595455.1 uncultured Dehalococcoidaceae bacterium | reverse complement strand
CGATATAGGTATGGCACACGCCGATGCCCCCGGCCACGACGGGCATGGTGGCGTTTTCCCGGACGGACTTGATGAGCCCGGCGCCGCCGCGGGGGATGATGAGGTCGATGATATCGTTCATCTTCAGCAGCTCGGCCACGAGGGCGTGGTCGGGATTATCGATGAACTGGACGCAGCCCTCCGGCATGCCGGCTTTGGCGCAGGCGTCCTGGATGACCTTGACGATGGCCAGGTTGGAGTTGATGGTCTCCTTGCCGCCGCGCAGAATGACCGCGTTGCCGGATTTGAGACACAGCGCGGATATATCGACCGTGACGTTGGGACGGCTCTCGTAAATCGTGCCGATGACCCCCAGCGGCACCCGCCTCTTGCCGACTTGGAGGCCGTTGGGCAGGGTTTTCATTTCGTACGTCTCACCGATGGGGTCGGCGATGGCGGCCACGGTTCGGGTATCAGCCGCGATGCCTTCCAGCCGGACTTCGTTGAGCATGAGACGGTCGAGGAGCGCTTCGCTCATGCCGGAAGCCACGCCGGCGTCGTAGTCCTTCTTATTGGCGGCAAGGATCACATCCTTGTTGGCCAGTAAGGCATCCGCGATACCATTGATGGCTTTGTTTTTAACGTCCGCGGAAAGGAACGCCATGCGGTAGGTGGCGGCTTTGGCGGCCTTACCCTTGGCTTTCAGGTCATCGAGGGCTGTGCTCATATTAGACTCCCATTTTTTCACTTCTTGATTGCTTCCAGGAACGTTTCTTCACTGATCCCTAATTGTTTCAAGATATCAGATAGAAGGTAAGGGCTTACGTTGCCCGAAGGATGAACAGGAATTGGCGCACGGCGGCAATCAGGGTGATGATAAATCGCGTGACTGCCTTTCTGTCTCACTTTTTGGAAACCCAGAGCTTCAAGTCCCTTTACTACCTTTCTGACTTTCAGTTCCGGCAATCGCGTCATATTGCGACAGTTACCGTTCTGGCATTTATCTCACGGGGTACTTCTTCCCCCCGTTCTTTACGGTAATCGATGCATAATTCGATCACTTCTTTGATGGCCGCCAGACAATCGTTGTACGTTTTACCTTGCGCGCGAGCTTCCGGGATGGCAGGGCACGCGGCAATATAGTAGCCATCCGGTGCTTCTCTTACTACTACTGTATATTCCATGGTGTCTCTCCGTATTTCTCATTATAACATATGCTCATTATCTAAAAGAGAACCCTCTGTGAAATGGGCCATGAATGAAGAAGATGGCTTTTATCATAGAGTTAAGACTACCTCATATTGACTGAGGAACTTTTCAAATCCCGATTTGGAAAGAAACAGATTCATGCTGCCGCAATTGTCATCTACGTTGAAGATGCTCAATTGGTCCGTTGCCACTTTTTCAAACAATACCGAGACGATGTTTCCCGCTATTCCCCGGCGCCGGTAGGCTTTGTGTACCGCCAGCTGTGGAATGTCCCCGGTACTTGTATCAAGTACGCCGTACCCGACGATATCGTCGTCCAAACGAACCAAAGCATACATCATCGTTCCCTGGACCGCAATAATGGAAGCAATGGAATTTTGCCAGGACGGCTCAAATTCCCAGAATGACGCAAACCGTTCCCACTCGTTTTGTTTGATCCCTGCAGGGCATTCGACCTTGAAGGCCGGTGTCGTCTTCCTGTGATTCTTCCTATGCAATATGTAACTGGACAATCCCCTACGGATTTCAAAGCCTTGTTTTTTATAGAGTTCGATAGCGGAGGTATTGTCTTTCTTTGTTTCCGTCAAATACTGCTCCGCATCTCTTTGCCGTAACAAGACCTTGAGCTTCTCAAACATAGTGTCGGCGATACCTTGCCTCCGGTATGAAGGACCAGTACCGGTAAGGATATCATATGCTGTTCTTTTTCCCTTCCAGACCCTGAATCCATTGAGAATGAAACCGGCAAGAGTCTGAGTAGAGTCCTCGAACGCGCCCAATGAGATTCCCGAATCGTAGCCCCTTCTCCGGAGCATATCCTGGAAGGACTCAAGGGACACGTGCTTTGTCGACGGGAAATCTTTAAATGCTTCCTGATATGCTCGGTGCAACGTTTGGACCGGTGTGTTTTCAAGTGTTGAATAGAAGTACATGTTGTATCCGCCTCTTTAATTGAAACTGACACCTCGAGGGCATTATGCCAACACCGAATGGATCAGCATCCCGGAAAGGTAGGGTGGGTGGAGCGCTGCGTAACCCACCAGAACAGGAAAATGCGGGTTACGCCTGATAATCTTTACTATTGACGCTAACTAGTCTTCGTACAGCCGGAAAGGCGGATACTCATCCCGCATCAGTGAAACGTAGGCTGCTACCCGCAGGCTCCAGCGGTTCATGCCCATGATGAGATTGAACAGGTCCTGGTTGTATTTTCCCGTGAACAGCAGGATGACCGCGGCGATGAAGACCAGGATAGGAATAATATCCTGCCATATCCCGATGATGATCCAGTGCGGGATGGCCAGCAGCCACCACTTGACCAGCACCAGCCCCCGTGAGAGCCGCTCGGGATAGGGAACATCGAGGTCGGCGGGATAAGAAGCGTCTTTTTCCAGGCTGAACGGGGGATACTTGTCCGTCCCGAGCACGGCGTAACTGTAGAAACTTGCCCGCCAGTACCATCGCAATACCCCGACGTTGAAATCAAAGAGGCCTTTCGGGTATTTTGCCGTAATCAGAATAGCAAAGAACGCAACAATGCTCACGAAAAAGAAGGCGATCCAGAGAAAGAACAGGACAACGAAGTGCGGGATTGCCAGCAGCCACTTGAGCAGCCACCAGCCGCGTCCCGGCGGAACGCTCAGGTCGCCGGCGACAGATACCGGGTAAGGTTTCTGATGTGACGTCATACGCTTCCCCTTACAGATAGAGTTATCTAAGATTAAGATTGTTTCATATTGTTGTCAAGTCAGTTCCAGTTAACTTTGTAAGTTACTTTACTTTTGACATATAGACAGGTTGAGTGTAAAGTTAAGAAAATATGAAGTCGCAATGCACCGGAGTCGCGTTTCATGACTTATGATAATCCTGTTCCGCCGGATAGAATCTATGTCGAACCGGGTACCATCGCCGCCTATGGTAATGGATGGAAGCAGTTATGGAAGCACTTCTGGGAACTGCTGTTAGTGGGCTTGATATTCGTTGCCATAATTTGGGGAATATCCTGGGCGGTCGGGATGCCGTTCTCATTAAGCCTCCTTAACAACCAGGAGTTCTATATCAGCAACGATCCGCTAGACCTGCTGGCGCAGATCTGGTGGTATTACGGTCTCATGCTGCTGCTGCAGGTTTTTGTGATCAACCACCTCACCTTCGGCATGGCTTTCCTCTTCCTCGGCGCAGCCCGGGGAGACCAGGTCGAACTCAAGGACCTGTTCATCGCCTTCAGGAACTACTGGCCGGTTGTCCTGTTTACCGTTATCGTGACGCTCGCCTATCTTATTGCTTATATCCCATTGCTTTTTCTTTTTGCACTGCTGCCGGTGCTGGGTTTCGTGTATCTTCTGGTGTTGATGGTGGTGCTGATAATAGTCAGCTGCAAGCTGGCTTTTGTACCATTCCTGCTCGTGGACCGCAGGATGAAAACACGGGAAGCGATCGAAACGAGCTGGAGATGGACGGATGGGCATGCCGGAGACGTTTTTCTCATCGCACTGCTGGCAATTCCGATTACGATCCTCGGGATGCTGTGCCTTTTTATCGGCATTATACCTGCCGTAATGTGGGTATATATGGCTTTTGCCTCGCTCTATCACGCCGTCAGCCTGAGGAAAGACAGCGGACAGGCGCCTGAAGCACACCAACTGCCATTCTAGATAATTGTAGAATTACGTATTCCGCAGTATGATATAGCAATTAGGGGAGGTAAATATGACGCAAACTGGCGGCAGCCCTGGACCTATCGTTCTTGAACCGGGGGTCGGATCATCCTATGGCAACGGATGGCGGCAGCTCTGGAAGAATTTCCTGGAACTCTTGCTCGTCCTCATCATCGCCTGGGCGGTATCGGCGGCTTTTTCCATCATCGGCTCTTTCATTGATAACACGGTCTGGACCTTTTTCAACGCGCTATTCTCCATCTTCGTGAGCGGCCCGCTGACCTACGGCGCATTTCATGCGGCCCTCCATGCGGCTCGCGGGGAAAAAGTGGAGATCTCCGACCTCTTCGCCGCCTTCTCGCGCAACTACCTTAACGCCGTCGCGGCCAACTTCCTGGTCGGTCTTATCGTTGCTGTCGGCTTTATCCTGCTCATCGTTCCCGGCATCATCTTCCTCTGCAAACTCGCCTTCGTTCCCTATCTTGTCGTTGATAAGAAGATGGATGCCATCACGGCCATCAAGACCAGTTGGAACTGGACGAACGGCCACGCCGGCACGATATTCCTGATGGGACTGCTGGCTATTCCCATCCTCATCCTCGGGGTCATCCTGCTCGGTGTCGGCATTATCCCCGCCGGCATGTGGATAACCGTGGCCTTCGCTTCACAGTTCCATGCGGTAGACCTCAAGCGCCAAACCCCGTCCGTCCAGTCCGTCGCCCCCGGCGGCCCCTTCATCATGCAGTAACATCAACTGGATAAAGAGAAAGCCCGGTCGTAAAAGGCCGGGCTTTGTTCTTTCTAAAGCGATCTCCTGTTACAGGATAGGTTTCATCCTCTCGACCTCCCGCATGAGGTCCGCGAACTGCTCCGGGTACAAAGACTGCATCCCGTCGGACATCGCCCGTGCGGGATCGGTGTGCACTTCCACTATCAGCCCGTCCGCTCCCACCGCCAGCGCCCCCTTGGACAGAGGGATCACGTAGTCCCGCCGCCCGGCGGCATGGCTGGGATCGACGATGACCGGCAGGTGGCTGACCTCCTTGATGGCCGGGATAGCGCTGAGATCGAGGGTGTTCCGCGTCGTGTCCGAGAACGTCCGGATCCCGCGCTCGCAGAGAATGACCTGCGAATTGCCTTCGGACATGATGTATTCCGCCGCCATGAGCCATTCCTCGATGGTCGCCGCAAAGCCCCGCTTGAGCAGCACCGGCACGGAAAGCTGCCCGGCCATTCTCAGCAGTGAGTAGTTCTGCATGTTCCGGGCGCCTATCTGGATGATGTCCGCGTACTGGGCTACCAGCGTCAGATTGGTCGTGTCCGTGGCTTCGGTGATGATCCGCAGACCCGTCTCGTCCCGCACCTTGCCGAGTATCTTCAGCCCTTCCTCGCCGAGTCCCTGGAAAGCGTATGGGGAAGTCCTCGGTTTGAAGGCCCCGCCCCGGAAGAACTGCGCCCCGAGGTCGCTGACCACCCTGCCGATGGCCAATGCCTGCTCTTCGCTCTCCACCGCGCACGGCCCCGCCATCACTACCGGCTCCCCGCCGCCTATCTTCACGCCGCCGACGGTAATAATAGACCGTTTGGCATGTGTTTCCCGGCTGACCAGCTTGTATGGTTTGGTGACCGGGATGGCGTCCAGCACGCCTTCGATGGAAAGGAACCTCGATGCCTCTACCGGCCCCTTGTTGCCCAGGATGCAAATGGCGGTCCGTTCCGCGCCGGGCATCGGCACGCCCCGGTAGCCCATTTTGTGTATTTCGGATATGACGGCGCGCACCTGCTCATCGGTGGCGTCGTTCTTCATGACGATCAACATGTCCGGTAAACTCCCTTTCTGGATTTCATAGGTTCGTGAGAGCTTTGCTGAAGGCGTCGTAAGCTTCCCGGTTGAACAGCACGAAGACCACTTCCTTCACAGATGTTGGTTCCTTGAGGAATCCGGCCGCCGTTGTAACCGCAACTACGGCCGCTTTTTCCATCGGGTACCCGTACACGCCGGTGCTGATGGAAGGGAAAGAAACGCTTTTCAGGTTATTTGCGGCTGCCAGTTTGAGGCTTCCCCGGTAGGCGCTGGCGAGCAGTTCCGGCTCTCCCCGTTGCCCGCCGTGCCAGACCGGCCCCACGGTATGGATGACGTGGCGGGTTTTCATCTTCCCGCCGGTCGTAATAACGGCTTGGCCGGTAGGGAGCCGTCCCTGCCTGGCCACGATTTCCTTGCATTCTTCCAGGATGGCCGGTCCGCCGGCCCGGTGAATGGCGCCGTCCACGCCGCCGCCGCCCATGAGCGAGGAGTTGGCCGCATTGACGATGGCGTCGGTGTCCTGCACGGTGATATCGCCCGTGACGGCCGTCATGACCGCATCTCCGATATGGACTGAAGGCTGCTGCATTGCGCTCCTCCGTTACTGAAGGTTCTGGACGTATTCAACGGCCCAGGCGAGTTCTTCTTCTCCGGTAACATCCAGCGGGATGTCCGGTTCGATGCCCTCACCTTCGATGATACGCCCGTCCGGGGTTATCCACCGCGCGATGGTCAGGTACAGCCCGGAACCGTCATCGAGTTCGTAGAGAAGGTTGACACTTCCCTTTCCGTACGTCGTCGTGCCGGCGATGACGGCCCGGTCGTAGTCCTGCAGAGCCCCGGCCAGGACCTCGCTCCCGCTGGCGCTGTACTCATCCACGAGCACCACCATCGGCAGAGCGGTAGTGGTGTCGATGTTTTCATCCACATCATAACTGGCGATGGTGCCGACATTGCTCTTTACTTCTACAATGACGCCGGACGTAATGAAGTGGCTGGCGACGCCGATAACGGTATCCAGCAGTCCGCCGGAATTGCCCCTTAGATCGAGGACGATGCCGGTAATGTCCGGGTTGTTGTTGATCGTTTCGATGACCGGCGTCATGTCACTCGACGTGTTGCCGTCGAACTGGACGATGACGATATGGGCGACATTATCAATCATCTCGTAACTTACGCTGGAGACCTCGACCTTGTCCCGGGTGATGACCAGTTCCACCGGCTCGGTATCCCCTTCATGAAGGACGCTGAGCGTGACGGTGGTTCCTTTCTCTCCCCGGATCTTGGCGATGGCTTCCGCCAGGCTCAGCCCCTCCGAGGAAACACCGTCGATGCCTAGTATGATGTCTCCGGCTTTTATCCCGGCGTTGTCTGCCGGCGAGCCGGGAATGGGAGACACGATGACGATCTGGCCGTCTTCATCGACGCTGACATAGGCGCCGATGCCTTCGAAGTTGCCGCTGAGACGGCTATCGAAAAACTCGAAACTGGCGGTATCGAGATAGGCGGAATACGGATCATCCAGGTACTTAAGTATCCCTTCTATCGCCGCTGAACTGAGATTTTCTGAACTCACCTTGGATTGGTCTACATAGTCTTTCTGGACATGGGTCCAGACCTCGGCTACCTTGTCCAGTCCGTCAGGGTATGCGGGCGCACTGATGAGGGAACGTACGAAGAAGCCCGCCCCGAAGGCGAGCACGATGAGTCCGATAAGCGCCGATGATATCAGTAGCTTGGTTGTATTGGACATGTCCCTCTTCTCCTCCCCCGTCAACCCGGAACAAGGGATGGCGTCAGGCTGGAATTTGGTCTCAAGTAAATCATACCATATACACAGCTCTGAGGAGAGACACGGACAAATGGTAGTGCTTGGTGGTTGTTGCTCGTTGGTTCGTCGATGTTGTTATTGCGAGTCCGCCTCAGGCGGGCTACGTAATCCCGATCTTGACGATGGTCACAGGTAGCAGGCCCTTCGCAACGATTTTGTATTTTCACTATCATCCAAGTAAGGTAGATAGTAGCTTGCATTCTTGGAAAGCAGTAGAAATAACAGCGATATGAGGTTATAATGCAACTGGAAAAACGGAGGTGACGGCAGTGGAGAACCCTGTTGCTATCATCGCGATTTGCGTTATCGTAGCATTCATTTTCTTTAATTTCATGAGACAAACGAGGCGATTGAACCGGTCCCGGCTAGGAAAAGTGATGGCTGTTTACCGGAACGTCCGATTTAACGAGAAACTGGTCAAGAAGTTCGGGTACAAGAACGTCAACACTCAATTCAGGACGGCCGCCTGGGACCAGTACAAGCCGGAAATCGACTTCCTCCCCGCTGATACGACGGCGGAACTCAACCGGCTCTTTGACCGGGTTCACCAGGTCAACAACGAGATATCTTCCTCCGTGGAAGGCAGGGGCGAGACCGCCCTTTACCGGGTCAATGTGGACTCGCTGGAGGAACCGCTCATGAACATGAGGAAATTCCTCGATCACTGGATCAAGGTCAATTACGATAATCCCAAGGTCGCGCCCAAACGCCCCGGCTTCTTCGGGTTCTAGTTCACAATAATATCTATGATGCTGCCGCGCTTTTCTTTAGCTCTGGATTAGTTGAAGGATAGCGGGCGTCGTTCGGACGGAATCATTAAAAGATCGGGTGAAAGACAGGATTAGGAAGGCACACTTTTGAGCTTTAACTTGTACTTTTGACTTTTGATCTTTGAGTTTTGAGCTATTACTACTTTTCCCTCAGCTTCTCCGCCAGTGATTTCCGCAACCCCTCCACCCGTTTCCGATAGGCCTCGGTATCGATGTTCTCCACCGTCATGATGAGGGCGTCCTCGCGGTTGTCCAGGTAGTAGCCCCTCCGCAGGCCTTTTTCCTCGAAACCGAGCTTCTTGTACAGGTTCTGCGCCACGGTATTGGAAACGCGGACTTCCAGCGTCATGATGCGGGCATGGTGTCCCATGGAAAGATCGTAGGTGGCGATGAGCAGGTGCTCCCCGAGGCCGCGCCCCTGGTATTCGCTGCGTACGGCTATGTTCGTGATATGCGCTTCATCCACCAGCAGCCAGATACCGGCAAATCCCGCCAGGTAGTCCCGCGTCGGCTCGTCCGGTTTAAACGTCACGTTCCCCGGCCTGCGCCACGGTAAGACCCTGTCCAGGAAGGACGTCTTCACGATGCCGGCGCCGGTCTGGGGCTGGGGGTCGCGGTTCCGGCTTTCGTCTCGCATCACGATGTAGTAGGCCAGCTTGTTGGAAAGCTCCTGGCGGTAATTCGGCGTCGGCCACTGGTTGGGAAATGCTTCCCGGTCTATCTCGCCGACCTGTTCCAGGTCCGCGTACTGCATCGGGCGTATCGAATACCTCACTCGGCTCTCCCGGCTCGCTGATTTATGAGTACGTTTGAGCTATTGTAACATAAGGTACCAGCTATAAAAAAGTCAACCGGGTTCGCTATCATGCATAAGGGTAGTTCTGACTCTCTTCCTCATCTTTGCTATCTCTCATCCAGGGTAACGCGGGCATCTTCCCCGCGGTCTCCCGGCTCCGCCTTGTCTGGTTTCGAGACAACGAGTAATTATGTTCGCTTTCTCGTCTCTTATCTCTGATTTTTGATTTCTGATTTTTACTTTATCTTCCCTCCTAACTTTTTTGTGATGTAGTCGTTACATAGGGTGAGACATTCAAAGAGAGGTTGTACCGGATGGGTGTTTCAAGATACTATATGCACGGGGCAAAATCATGGTAAGCAGGCCGGGACCCCAGAACAACGCCGGCCTTCAGGAGTTGTCAAGTGCAGAACGAGGAGAGCCTGATACGGCGTGCTCAACAGAGCGATCCCGTGGCTTTAACTCAGATTTATGAAGAGAACTTCGATAGGATTTACCGTTACATCGCCATCAAGATAGGGGATAGAACGGAGGCTGAAGACTTGACACAGCAGGTCTTTCTGAAAGCGATGCAGTCCATCTCTTCCTACCAGTGGAAGGGAATGCCGTTCTCGGCCTGGCTGTACCGCATCGCCCACAACCAGATCGTGGACCATGTCAGAAAGCGCTCGAGAAAGCCGACGGTCTCCCTGGAAGATAATGACCCGGCCGGGACGGATGACCCGGAAAAGACGACGGAACGGAAGATGGAAATGGAAGAACTGGCCGCCGCGGCGCTGAAACTGACCCCCTCCCAGAGGGAAGTGATCTCGCTCAGGTTCGCCGGGCAGCTCTCCATAGCGGAAGTGGCCAAAACAATGGGTAAGTCCGAAGGAGCGATCAAGGCATTACAACACAGCGCCGTGGCGGCTCTCCGCCGGGTGCTGGCGGCAGGTACATAAGATGAAAAGGTCGAATGAATTAGAACAAATCCTCGATATTTGCCTGGAACGGATATTCGCCGGGGCAACGGTAGAGGACTGCCTGAACAACTATCCTGAGCACGCTGATGAACTGAAGCCCCTCCTGGAAACCGTCACCGGCGTCCGTGAAGCCGTGGACATTGCCCCGAGGCCCGAGTTCCGGGAACAGGCCGCCCGCGACTTCCAGGCAGCCGTCCGGGACATGAAACCCGCCCGCAGCGGCGGCTTCTTCAGCCTGCACCGGTGGGCCGTCGGCGCGCTGGGCGCCGTCGTCGTCGTCCTGCTGGCTGGCGGTGGTACGGTGGCCGCGTCCAATAACAGCCTCCCGGACAGCCCCCTTTACAGCGTCAAACTGGCCGCTGAATCGGTCAGGATAGCTTTCGCTTTCTCCGATGACAGCAAAGCCGAACTCTACGCCGAGTTCGCCAACAAACGCGTCGATGAGATCGTCGCCATGGCCGAGACCGGCAACGTTGCCGCCCTCAACCGGGCCACGGACAAACTCAACGGTCAGCTCATCGCTATGGCCGATGTCTACGGAGCGGATGGCGCTATCCACACTATGGCCACCACCGAGGACTATTCCGCAGCCGGCGGCGAAGAAGCCCAGCCGATGCTGGCCGGTACGCAGGAACCCGCTCCCGCCAGCCAGAACTGGGACGAAAATAACCCGCAAGCCACTGCCTCGGACCAGCCCGCCCCTACCTTTACTATCCGTGTCCCGGAAGACACCGCGGCATTGTCCGGTGAGCAGAAATCACTCGCCGTGCCGGAACGGGCCTTAACCCCAGGCGGTGAGACGGACGGGGAAACGAGCCTGAAAGACTCTGTTATGGCGGACGCCGCCAGCAATTCCATCAAGCTGGAGCAGGCCAGGGATGATGCCCCGGAAACCATCAGGGAAGCCCTGGAACGCGCTATAAAAATAGCCATGTCCGGTTATGGGGTTGTTATCACCAACATAGAATAACTAACCCGCACAGACAAAAACTTTAAAGTCGCTGCTAACCCTGCAGCGACTTTTTCGTTATACTAGGTGAAACAACCGGTCGCTACTGCTAAACAAGGAGGACAAGAAATGAAAAAGACATGGTTGGCACTCATTGCGGGCCTGGTGATAGTCCTGAGCATTACGGGGTTAGCCGGGTGTTCCGCGGACGGCACGGCTATCGGCGCCGATGACCTCAAGGACATCACGATCAACGTCAGTCAACAGAATGAAGGCATCTGGGTCACCGCCGAAGGTAAAGTCGCGGCCACGCCGGACATCGCCGTCATCAACCTCGGCATCGAAGCCCAGGCGGAAACCGTCGCCGCCGCCCAGGAACAGGCTGCCACCGCTATGGACGCCGTTCTGAAAGCCCTGAAAGACCAGGGAGTACAGGACAAGGACATCCAGACCCAGTACTTCAATATCTACAATGTCACCCGCTGGATAGAAACTCCGGATTACAAGGGCAAGGAAGAAGTCATCGGCTACAGATCGGAAGAGCGTCGTGTAGGGAAAGAGTGTAGGATAGGGTG
>CAZQQL010000097.1:0-11890 GCA_964595455.1 uncultured Dehalococcoidaceae bacterium | reverse complement strand
AGGATGCCGGCCTGGTAGAGTTCGATGATGCGCGGGATGTCCACGCGGGAATGGATGGCGCCCATGGCGCTCCCGGTCAGCGTGCGGCCGCCGCAGAACTCGACGGGCATCCACGCTTCCATCTTCTCGCCCCAGCCATGCCCGATGATGCAGGTCGTCCCGGCGGGATTGGACATCGTCCAGCCCTGGCGCAGGATGTCAATGCCCGAGACGGCGATAATCACGTAATCAGCGCCGCGATTGTAGGTGAGTTTCTTTACCTCGGCGACAGGGTCCTTCACCTGCCTGGCGTTGATAGTATGCGTCGCGCCGAAGGCCTTCGCAACTTCCAGCTTGCTGTCCAACACGTCCACGGCGATGATCGGGTAGGCCCCGACGAACCGGGCGCCCTGGATGGCGTTGAGGCCGACGCCGCCGGTCCCCATGACCACACAACTCCGGTTGGGCTGGACTTTGGCCCGGTACAGGACCGCGCCGAAACCGGAAATGACCCCGCAGGAGATGAGCGCCGCGAGGTCGTCGCGGAAGTCCGGCGGCACCTTGATGACGTTAACTTCCTTGAGTACCGTGTATTCCGCAAAGCCGGCCACCTGGCCCTGCCAGTTGGTCAGCCGCTGGCCTTTCTTGTTGGTGAACCGGCCCGGGACGACCAGCGCCAGCACGTTGTTCTCACACTGACCGGGCGCCCCGATGGTGCAATAGTAACAGTGCCCGCAGCCCGCCGGGATGATGCTCGCCGCCACCTTGTCGCCGGGCTTGACGTACTTACAGTTCTTCCCGGTCTCCATGACGATGCCGCAGACCTCGTGCCCGCCGATGCCCGGCAGCGGGCGGTCGCCGTGCTCCCCGTACTTGCAGTGGACATCCGAGTGGCAGATACCGGTCGCGGTCACCTTGAGCAGGACATCATCGTCACCGGGCGGGTCGAGTTCCACCTCTTCCATGACGAGCGGTTTACGATATTCATAGTGGACGGCGGCTTTCACTTTCATGAGGGAACTCCTTGCGGCATAGATTTCCTACGATTGTACCGCGAAAAGAGTAACCATGAAAAGCTCTGTGTTATAATACACGTGAATTACGAGGTTTCATGTCTTCAACAACCATCGGGATCATCTGCCTGGTCGTGGGGGTGTTCGCCTTCGGGGTGGGACTTATCCCGCCGAGACCGGGTATGAAGCAGTCGCTACGGTGGCGATCACTGATCGGCGGAGTTGTCGTGCTGGTCATCGGGATACTGCTCGTCACCGGGGTCATTTAGGCATGTTCGAGAAAGAGTCCTACTTCCGCGAGTCCTTCTCCGGCCTGAACCTGGCGGATGAGACCGTCAAGGAAATCATGTTCGAGCAATGCACCTTCGAGAACTGCTCGTTCGTGACCTGCACGTTCGAACGCTGCCGCTTCCTGACCTGCAAGCTGACCGGGTGCATCCTCTCCGCCATTACTCCGACGAACACCCGCTTCGAGGACGTCACCTTCATCTCCTGCAAGGCCATCGGCGTGAACTGGACGAGGGCCATGGAGACCCGCAAGCTCCGCTTCAAGGACAGTCAGGTCAACTACTCCAATTTCCGCTTCACCAAGCTGCCGGACCTGTCCATGATCAACTGCGAAGCCAAGGAATCCGACTTCATCGAAGCCGACCTCAAGGGCGCGGTGATGAAGAAAACGGACTTCCAGAACACACGGTTCTTCCACTCCAACCTGGCGGAGGCGGACTTCCGCGAGGCGGTCAACTACTCCATCGATCCGGCCCAGAACACGCTGAAGAAGACGCGGTTCTCCATGCCGGAAGTGATGGGCCTGCTGGACAGCTTCGACATCATCATCGAGTAGGGTTCCGTTTGCATGCCCCACCAACCTAAGGGTCCCGCTCATCCTTCGACGGGCTCAGGACGAGCGGAGCCCTTCAACCCTAACTTATTCCTCTACCTTGAAGCCGGCGGCGAGGAGTACCTTGCGCTTGCGGGCTTCTTCCTTCTTCTTTTCCTTCATCATCTCGCGGAACTTCGCCTGCATCTCCGGAGGGGCGCTGGGATGGGTGCGCTCCACGATGTTGTAACCCGCCTTGCGCAGTTCTTTGGCGTACTTCACGTGCCAGGGGCACCCCGCCGCAAGGCAGTTCCCCAGGTGGATGACCTCCGCGCCGTGCTTGGTGAGTTCCTTGGCCTTGGCGATGATCTTGTCCGCTTTGCCCTTGCCGCAGCCGCCGCAGGTGTCGAACCCGACGACCTCGATGGTATCATACCGGGCGAACTCCCCGGTCTTGTCCCGCAGGGACGGGAAGCAGTTCCACCCGGCGCAGGTATTGGCGGTGTCCTGGCAGCGAATGATGGCTAGTTTCATGAAACGCACTCCTGAATATGAGAATTACTTAGGAATACGTTAGGAGTTCATGCGACATTAGTCAAGTTTGTTTAGCTTGGTGGAACCACTGGAATCAGGGCGCAAAGATGCGTATACCCTTTGTGTCGAGAAGTTTTTCTATGGCAAGCCTGTCCGGGAGTCTGTCAGTGACGACTCCTTCACTCAGGCACAGCAATTCTACGCCGCGGGGATTACCGGCTGAATCGTAATCGATCCTCCGAACGTCATCCAGGTCTTTACCGTAGGCGTAGGGTGAATCCGTAAGCTGGATAAAGATGGCATCTGCCTGTTTATCATATTTGAGTTTCATATCTCACTTGAGTTTCAGGTTTTTACTATTAAATTCAACGACCTTGACCCATTGAATATTGCCTTCTTTATCACAAAATCTGCTGACAAATTCCTGGGTATACTTGTTGATAAGAGCATTTTTTTGTGTCAGGTAAGCCTCGTTATGCTCCTTGGCCCTGTATCCTATTGGTTCTATTATATCCGTATAAAGGTTCTTGTCCTCACTAATCAGGTACCAGAAATTCTGCCCGACCACCTTCATGTAGCCGTGTAAAAAGCTGGTTTTCGTTTTCCCGTAACAGATACCCAAGACTGGTTGAATATTAAGGCTGCTATTCCCTTGTTTGTATACTCTGACACAGTTTTGAAGGTCTCTTTCAAGCGCACGATGTTGAGAACTGTTTCCCCAGTTCGGCCCTGACTTAATGGAAATGATGTAGAGTGCCCCATCATTTTCCAATTCCAAGTCAACGCCTTGGGTAACCGATTTTCTACCGCCGCATGTTTTTTCAGCAACGAAAATCGCTAGTGCCTCCAAAAAGTCACCAAATAGCTTTTCTTCAGAAGAAGATAAGAAGGCATCCAGTAATCCGGTCACAAGTTCGTTAGCATTAAGGATATTTTTTGCTCTAAATAAGTATGGATTCTTCTTTAATAACTTGTTGAGCGTCATATTCTGGATGGCTGATACACGTTTGTTATGGAATACATCGATGTTCTCGTTTACGTATTCATTCACTTCGTTGAGGACAAGCTTTTTCATCAATCATACCGTCCATTTTTGATCTTTCGACGCTTTATCAAACAATACGAATTGGTATCGTTTTTTCGGGTACATATATTCAATTCTCTGTTCAGCTAATTTAATGTAATCAGGATTTGTATCTATTCCTACGAACTTCCTGTCTAGTTCAAGGGCGGCGACGGAGGTTGTACCAGATCCATTGAACGGGTCAAGCACCAAATCCCCTGGCTGAGTGAATAGTTTAATAAACCATTTTGGTAGCTCAACGGGAAATGTAGCGCTGTGATTACGATTAGCGCATTCTGTAGCCAAATGGATCACATTGGTTGGATAGACCATATCACGGCCAACCCAATTAGATACATTTTTCCCAAAACCGCTACCGACTTTCGATTCGTCTCTCTTCTTGTCGGTTTCACTCAAGTTTGCCAATCGATCTTTAGACCATTTACCCACAGGAACCATGACAGCTTCTTGATACATATTGAATTTTTTGGTTTTGTTAAACTGGAGTAATCGTTCCCAATTATCCCTGAACCGGTTTGGCCACTTCCCCGGATATGAATTCTTTTTATGCCACATGAATTCTTCGGTCCAATACCAACCTTGCTCTCTCATCTTAAGGATTAGGTTCAAGACATAGGTATGTCTTTCGCCATTCACAACACGTTCTTTTATATTTAAGATAAACGTCCCGGTTGGCTTGAGAACCCTTAAAAATTCCTCGCTTTTCGGAAGAAACCAATCGACATATTTATCAGGTTTGATGCCCCCATATGTACCGTTTCGCTGGTCAGCATACGGAGGTGATGTAAATATGAGGTCAAATGAATTGTCCGGGAATTCGCGAACAATATCTTCGCAATCACCCTGGAATAATTGATTTTCGAGTTTCATAATAGCCCTAAAGTTCTGATTTGACTACATTTTAGTCAAATAACCATAATCGCGCAACTATCCTCACCCCCGTGCCTTCCGTTCGCGGTAGCCCTGGGCGGCAAACAAACATAACGCCAGGCTCATGAGGTAATCGTCGTGGCCGCGGGAGGGATTAACGAAGAAGTTCATGCGCTGGTCGGGGCGGTATTGGGCTTCGGCCATTTCCAGTTCGTTCATGCAGACCGTCTCGCCGCGGTAGAGCTTGAGGCGGGCGCTGTTGACGGCGGCGAGGAGCGTGTAGCCGAGTTCGCTCTTGGAGGCGCTGGTGAACCTGAAGTATTCCACGCGGCTTTTCAGCTTGCCGCGGATCATGCAGGCGATCGGCTCGCCCATGCCGGTGGCGTCCACCACCACCTTTTTGCACTTCCAGCGGTTGTCCAGCAGGTGCACCAGCTGGGGCAGCAAATCCGTGTGGGAGATGCCTCTCCAGGCGTAATGCTCGACGACGCGTATCTCCGGGCCGCCGAAGAACTCCCTGCCGCCGCTGCCGTCCACCTCAGCTATGGTGACGACGGTGCGGTCGCGCTTCTCCAGGTCTTTGCCTTCCGCTGCGTCCGCCTCGCCGGCGACGTCGATGCCGGCAACGTAGGTCTTGCCGGGCTCCGGGCCGGACCGGCGATAGTGGTCGCCTTTGAGCAAGGCAAGCTGGGTGCGGGTGAAGAGGCCGCCGGTATCGCCCGGAGCGAGGAGCCGGTACTGGGTCATGAAGAGCGGGTGGTCAGGCCCGAGGCGCTCCTGTTCAGCCTTGACGAAGGCCCGGTAGTTCGGGATGTAGTCGGCGACGTACTCCCAGTCGTACCGGAAATGGCGGCGGATGCCGTCTTCCTTCTCCTTTTCCAGGTTGGCCTGCTTGATCTCCTCGAGGAGGGTATCGCCGTGCCAGGTCGTGCCGTACAAAATGGTGGTCGCGTTATTTACGCTGGCCATAGGACGGAAATCCTTATTGTACCTGTCAACCGGGACATCCTGGGCTTCATCGACCTCCAGCAGCAGGTGGGCGGTATTACCGACAACGTTGGCGCCCTCTGCTGCCGAGAGGAACACGGCGCGGGCCTGACCCAGGCGAATGATATGACCGGCTTCCGTATGCCAGGCAGCGCCGTAGCCGGCGTCGTTGAGGCGCTCCGCGAGGCGGCGCATGGAGATGAGGCACTGGGGCTTGAAGGTTGGCGCGCATTTGACAATGTTGACAGCATAGTTAGCTTTAAGCGTCAGTAACGCGAGTTCCATCTGGGCGGAAAGCTCGTTCTTACCACCCTGCCGTGCTATTTCCACGGTGAAGGTCAGTCCTTTGCCGTTTTTGATGCTGTCCATTACCGCGGTACCAATTTCGAACTGATACGGGCGCAGAAGGTAGCGCCAAGTTTCCGGTGTTTCAACCTCTAATTTTTTTACCAATGTACTCCGTCCCCACTGCGATGCCCATCGGCACGGCTATGTTTCTCAGGACAGTGCCGATGGCTTGTTTGATTGATTTCCGCTGGTCTTTGCTTATTTCGTATTTCGTTCTGAGGAGCCGTTCCAGCGCGTTAGTCGCCTGAATGATGCTGCGCAGGATTGCGGGATCGCTCTCCCCGGCGAGAATCTTCTTGATCTCCTGACGGAGGAGTGCAATCTCGTCGTCGATGCCATCGACCTCAGCGGCGAAATTGAAGTCGATCCTTTCCACTTCGTTAAGAGCATCGCCGTAGTAGGATTCGTCCTCCTCTATGGTGGTAAGGTTAACGTTTTCCGCCTGACCTTCTACTGGTTGGGGTTGTTCTTTTTCCTGCATGCTTCTTCTCTCCGAGTACCGCTTTTACGCCGGCCAGGACGATAATGTGGGCGGCGAGGTCCCACCGCTCCGTCGTGACCGCCAGTTTCAACAGGCTCATTTTTACTCCCTTTCATCGGTTACCGGACTTCCATAATAGAACATGTGTTCTGTTCTTGTAAAGGATGTTTTGTCACTTTTTTGAGGCCGGAAATGTTATGTAAAACTCGCATCAAGAAACCTAGAGGTTGTTGAGCAAATCCCCCTCAGTCCCCCTTTTAGAAGTGGGACGACCCTTCGGGCTGACGCTATGATCCATCTTTGAGTACGGGCTTTGGCCTATGACGGAAGGAATTACCCGTCGCGGGCAGGGGCGCCCGCGCTACCCGGGATGTCTCAGGAAGCCGTGAGATTACGGCGGGTAAAAAAGGGGTAGGGTTTTACCCGCCCTACGGGTCTCTTCTGACACGATGAACCATTTTTGAATACGGACTTCGGCTTATGGGAAAAGGGTTACCCGCCGCGGGCAGGGACGCCAGTCGGCGTTGGTGTTGTATGAGTGTAGAAAACCCCTTTTGTCCCCCTTACAAAGGGGATAATCGAATGGAGTCAGCCGGAGAAACGCAATAGAGTTGAACCATCGCCTGCTGCTCAAGGGATGACCGGGTAATTTTGGTTTCGCGGTTGCTATTCGGCGTTCCTTTATATACAATAAGAAAACCATGGCGGTTACGAAGCAGCTTTACGACCTGGAACTGCTCGACAGCGAGATCGAACGCGAGGAAAAGGCGTTTGCGGACAACACCGCGAAGATCGGCGACCGCCGCCTGCTCGATGCCGCCGCACTGCAACTCGATGGCTTGAAGAAGGACCTCGCCGAGCTAAAAACACAGCACCGGCTGGCCGAGGCGGAGGTGGACGACCTGCTCGCCAAGATCAACGCCGATGAAACGAAGCTCTACAGCGGCAAGGTGACCAGCCCCAAGGAACTGACGAGCCTCCAGCAGGAGATCAACCTGGAGAAGGCCCGCGGCGACGAACTGGAGAACAAGGCGCTGGCCATCATCGACCGCGTTGAAGCCGCCGAGACGAAGGTCAACCGGGGCATAGCTTCCTTTGAAAAGATCGAAGCGGACTGGAACGCCGACCAGCAGCGCATGAAAGCGGAAAACGAGCAGTTGACCGCCAGCCTGGGACAATTACGGCGGCAGCGGGCTGACCTGGTCGCGCAGCTCGACGGTGAAACGCTCCAGCTCTACGAACGGATACGGCAGCAGAAACGGCCGGCGGTTTCCCGCGTCGAACAGGGCATCTGCCAGAGCTGCCGGGTGGCGCCGTCCGGCAGCGCCCTGCAGCGGGCCCGGAGCGGGCAGCCGGTCCAGTGCCACTGCGGGCGGATACTGTACGTGACGTAGGTTTTCTCTGCGCCTTTTCCGCCGGACTTTTTTACCCGCCGGCACATTCACGGTTTCATTACTCAGCAATGGAGGATGTCATGGACGATAACCAGGTCCTGTCGCAACTGCAGGCCCTTCGTGAAGAAATCGAGGCCTTGAAGAAGGAAATTAACGCGAGAGACGATGTCATCAGGGAACTGCATGACATCGAGAGCATCAAGAAACTGCAGTGCGCCTATTCCTACTACATGGAGCACGCAATGGTCGATGAGGTCGTCGCGTGTTTCTCGACGAGCCCGGACGCCTATGCCACCACCGCAGACGGCAGTTTCATCGGCGCGGCAAGCGTCCGCCGCCATTTTGAAATTCAGAGGAACATGCCGCCTTCCTATCTTCACATGGTCCTGCCGGTAGCTCCCGTTATCACGGTGGAACCGGGAGGCGACCGGGCCCGTGGCCGATGGTACGGCTACGGCAACATCCTGATGCGGGAGACGACGCCGCTCGACCCCATCAACATCGCCCTTATTTACGAAATGGAATACGTCAAAGAGGACGGGGTCTGGAAGATCCTCGGCCTGAGCCAGAACGTGACGCTCCTCTACCAGCACGGGCCGCAGCCTGAAGGCACCGGCAAGGGTGGACCGGGCCCCATCCCCGAAAGGTTCGCGCCGGATACCGTGCCGGAGTTCGATACGGAATACCCCTCCGGCTACATCATGCCGATGCACTTCAAGCATCCGGTGACCGGCGGCCCGACCTCGGAGAAAGAACGAAACGCCGGGCTGAAATTGGGTCCCAACAAGCGTTCACCCTGGAAAAAGCGGTAGTTCTTACAAAAAACAGCAGCGTAACGGAGGACAACATGGATCTCGGCCTGGAAGGTAAAGTCGCCCTGGTCACCGGTACCGGCAGTTCGATCGGCTTCGGCAGGGCCATTGCGGTCACGCTGGCACGTGAGGGATGCGATGTCATCGTCAATGACATCGATGCGGCAGGAGTAGAAGAAGCCACCGTCGAAATAGGGGCATTGGGACGCCGCGCCCTCGGCATCAAGGCGGACGTCACCAGCAGCACCGAGGTCAAGCGCATGTTCGAGCAGGCCCTGGCGGAGTTCGGCAGGATAGATATCCTGGTCAATAACGCCGGCGGCGCGGTGGCCATCGGGCCGTTCGTCAACCAGAACGAAGCGGACTGGGACCGGGACATCAACCTCAACCTCAAGAGCTTCATGCTGCTGACCAAGCTGGCTCTGCCCGGCATGCTGGAGCGGCAGTACGGCAAGATCATCAACATCTCATCCGGCACCGCCAAGATGGGCGCGCCCACCTTCGAGGCTTACGCGGCCTGCAAAGCCGGCATCGGAGGACTTACCAAGAGCCTGGCCCAGGAAGTGGCGACATCCGGCATCAACGTCAACTGCGTGGCGCCGGGCGCAGCCAATACCGGATTTCCGGGCGGCCCACGCAAGAGGCCGGTTTCGGGCGATAAGGACCAGCACAATGAACTGGTCGAGAGCCGTGTCCCGCAGAAGCGCGCCACGACGCCGCAGGACATCGCCAATATGGTTGCGTTCCTGGCTTCGGACGTCGCCTCGAACATCACCGGGCAGATGTACAGCGTCGACGGCGGCCTGACGATGACATCGTAACGGTCAACCAATTTCTTATAATCAGGACAACTTCATGACCATCAATGCAGTGAGTATTCATACCGACGGCGCGGCGCGGGGCAACCCCGGCCCGGCGGCCATCGGCGTAACGATAAAAGACGAAAAAGGCAACCTGCTCGACACCGTTTCAAAGTACCTTGGGGTTACCACCAACAACCAGGCCGAGTACCGGGCGGTCATCGCGGGTATAGAGAAGGCGCTGAAGCTCGGAGCCAGACAGGTTACATTGTATTCCGATTCGGAGCTGGTGGTCCGGCAGATACTCGGGCGGTACAAGGTAAAAAACGAAGGCCTGCTGCCCCTGTACCAGGAAGCTCTCAAGCTCATCGGCAAGCTGGAGGGATTCAAGGCGGTCAACGTACCGCGCGGCAGGAACGCCGAGGCAGATGCTCTGGCTAACAAGGCATTGGACAGCCGGTAAACAGGCCCGATAGCTCAATTCCGGTTGAAGAAGTTGTCGAAGACGACCGGCAGCGTCTCCATGTTGTGCATGACAAGGTCGGTTGGCGTGCCGGCGGCGAAGAAGTCGATGAAACCCACCCGCATCATGACGTCGTACTCGCCGAGGGCATTGTCCAGCATGATGAACGCCGCGCCGATCTTCTGCTGATCGGACTTGCCCTTGTAGCCCTTGATATACACACCCAGACCGGCTTTCGGCCCGTCCTCCTGGATGGTTACCAGGACGTCCGCCGGGCGCAGTGTTACCGGTCCCAACTGTACATCGTGGATGGGGCGCCGCTGCCGGTACTTGAGGAATTTCCAGTTGGACATTTTAGGAGCGGCGGCATACAGTTTTTCCACCGCCGGGGCCGCCTCTTTCAGACCGTCCGCGGATATGGTGAACGACCGGACGCCGGCTTCGACCGGCCCAAACTCGAACGTTATGTCCGGATGAACTTTACGTATCGCGGCAAGCAGTTCCTTGAATACGGGCTCCTGCCCGTCCCGGACGCCGTAAAGCCGTTCCTGGTTTACCGTGAACCAGTTCCAGAATCTTTCTTCCGGACTGATTTTTTTACCGAAGAGGGGCATAATTTACTCCCCGCGGCCGCTAGATGAGGAAAGGCCGCGTGTACCTGTCTCCCATTGTAGGAGTTCCGGGACGGGTTACGCAAGAGCACGTATTGACTCTGTACATTATGTCCAGTAGACTGGTAAGTGGGCTAGGCAGACCGGGCGACCGCTCCGATGAGTCCGACCTTGTCGGGTTCATCGGGGAGGAAAGTCCGAGCTCCACCGGGCAGGATGCCGGGTAACACCCGGGAGGGGTAACCCTACGGAAAGTGCAACAGAAACATACCGCCCGCCTCTGGCGGGTAAGGGTGAAATGGTGAGGTAAGAGCTCACCGGCGTCCGGGTGACCGGACGGCCGTGCAAACCCCATCCGGAGCAAGACCGAATAGAGGGACAAGGGCGCCCGGCCCGTCCCCGGGTTGGTCGCATGACGCCGATGGTAACATCGGTGCTAGATAGATGGTCGCCGTCCCGATGCACATCGGGATACAGAACTCGGCTTACAGATCAGCCTGGCCCACTTGAACATGACGCGGCAATGGCAGACGCCATCGCCGCGTCCCTGTTTATGAAACGCACTTAAGCCGGTTAATGCTTCTTTTCTTTCTCTGTCTCCGGCAGGTCCTTTCCGTAGGTCAGTGACGGCGCCGTGCTGAAATAGAACATCGGCCGGTCCACCCTGCGGAAATAAATGGGGCAATGCATGAGGCCCCGCGGAATGAAGACGGCGCAGCTTTTGGTGAGGATGTGTTTTTCGTCGTCGAGCCAGAACTCGACTTCTCCGCACAGGTCATGCGGGTCTTCCGGATTACTGCCCATGAAGCCGACATATTCATCGTAGTCATAGTGGGCGTGACGGATGCCGGGGCTGCCTTTATCTGACGCTTTCCAAATCAGCGCGCAGTTGAGGTAGAAAGCCCCTTTTATCACTTCATCCGTGACCAGCAAGACCATCTCGCCGGTCCGTTCCCCGGTCTGCGGCGGGGGTTTCGGGGCGCCGGGAGGCGGCGAGGGCATTTTGGCATCATAGACGATGTATTTTCCATACTTCGTGGTATCCATTGCTTCCTCCTGCTACCTTTATTATTCTGGCTGGACTCCATAACCTATCGGGTGTTGGTTAGTCATATACATAATCGGATAATTAGACTAGATTATAGGCCTCCGCAGGAGATTTATCAACTATGGCCCCCGATGCGGGACGACCCCCCGTTTCTAAGGGATTGCCATGAGCCGCCGCAACCCATTTTTGCCTGAAGGGGGACCAACTCTATATAATAGCGGCAGGACCGGATTTCCGATGAATAGAGAAAAGCCTCGCAACGATCCAGAGAGCGTCCGTTTATGGATGATGGTGGACGGCGCCGGTTTCGCCATCTACCGGGCGCGGGAACTGGAGCTCCTTCAGTACGGCCTGACGATGGAACAGACCACCATCCTCTATATCCTGCGAGAGAACGGCGGTTCTCTGGTAGTGACCGAGCTTTTCACCGAAATCCACCGCCAGCCCAACTCCATCTATACCCTCATCGACCGTATGGCCCGTTCCGGCCTGCTGGTGAAGGAAAGGGCGCCGGATGAAAGAAAGACCCTGCTACGGATATCTGAAAAAGGTACGGCGATGACAGCCGGTTTAGCGTATAAGTCCCTGGAGCTGGCTTTTGCACCGCTTTCATCCGAACAGAGGAAGGCCCTCGCCACCCTGCTCA
>CAZQQL010000096.1:0-11908 GCA_964595455.1 uncultured Dehalococcoidaceae bacterium | reverse complement strand
CCGAAGTGCTGACTCCGGCTGATGAGAAATACCACGTCTGGAAGCACGATTTCAAGGTGCCCTTCGTCTGCGGCTGCCGGGAACTCGGTGAGGCGCTCCGGCGTATCCATGAAGGGGCCGCGATGATCCGCACCAAGGGCGAAGCCGGTACGGGTAATATCGTCGAGGCTGTCCGCCACATCCGCGCCGTCATGGAAGGCATCCAGGAAGTGGTCAATGCCGGCGAATCGGACCTAAAAGAGCTGGCTGTACGGTACCGCGTACCCACGGACCTGGTCAGGGAAGTGAAATCACTGGGCAAGCTGCCCGTGGTCAACTTTGCCGCCGGCGGCGTGGCGACCCCCGCGGACGCAGCCCTTATGATGCAACTCGGCGCCGAGGGCGTGTTCGTGGGTTCCGGTATCTTCAAGTCATCGAATCCGGAAGCCCGCGCCAAGGCCGTCGTCAAGGCTGTCACCCATTATAAGGACGCCAGGATCATCGCTGAGGTCTCCAAGAACCTGGGTGAGGCGATGCCGGGCAAGGAGATCAGCCAGATACCGGAAAGTGAATTACTGGCCAAACGCGGCTGGTAAACGATCGCTTGAAGCGCTCCGCTTCCCGCGGCGCGCATAAGGATGGATAATTGATGAGAATCGGTGTCCTTGCAGCGCAGGGAGCCTTTGCCGAACATATCGCGACACTGGAGAAACTGGATACAGAGGCTGTGCCCGTCCGCCTGCCGGAACAATTGGAAGGATTGGACGGGCTTATCATTCCCGGGGGTGAAAGCACCACCATCAGCCGCTTGATGAAAGCCTACAACCTGATGGGATCTGTGACCTCCGGGGTTGCACGCGGCATGGCAGTCTTCGGTACGTGCGCGGGAATGATACTGCTGGCTCGGACCATCATCGGGAACCATGCGTCGTCGCTGTCCCTGATGGACATCAGCGTGCGGCGCAATGCCTTCGGACGGCAGGTGGACAGCTTCGAGACGGACCTATCAGTCCCGGCCCTGGGCGATACGCCGTTTCCCGCCGTTTTCATCCGGGCGCCCATTATTGAAAGCTGTGATCCGAAGGTGGAAGTACTTGCCCGGCTACCGGACAAGACCGTCGTCGCGGTCCGCCAGGGCCGGCTGATAGCCACGTCATTCCATCCGGAGCTGACGGATGATACCCGGTTCCATCGTCTTTTTCTTGATATTGTCACCGGAAAAGCCTGATAATCACGGGGAGGGGTTGTGGAAAGAGTAATCACAGACGATATGGATGTCCTGCTGGATATCCTGTCCCCGCATATCAAGAAGGTCCTGGTCCAGCAGCCTGACATCAGCGAACTTGTCGAGATCGTCCTCGACCTGGGGCGTTTTCCGGAAGCCCGTTTTCCCAGGCGAGAAATGCTTCTGACGGACAAGGAAGTCGAGGAAGCGGACATCGACTATGTCGTGGCTCGCATCGGGGTCTTCGGGGAAGATAACCGTGCTGGAATTGAACGCACCCTGCACCGCATCTCCGCCATACGCAACCGTAGCGGCCGTATCGTCGGTCTGACCTGCCGTGTGGGACGCGCCGTTTTTGGGACTATCTCCGTTATCGAAGACCTCGTCAAGTCTGGTAAAAGCATCCTCATGCTCGGGCGTCCCGGCGTCGGCAAGACCACCATGCTGCGGGAAATGGCACGCGTCCTGGCGGATGACGTCAACAAGCGGGTCATCATCGTCGATACTTCAAATGAAATCGCCGGGGACGGCGATATTCCTCACCCGGCCATCGGCCACGCCCGCCGGATGCAAGTGGCGACACCCGCCCTCCAGCACGCTGTCATGATAGAAGCCGTGGAAAACCATATGCCGGAAGTCATCGTCATCGACGAGATCGGGACGGAACTGGAAGCCATGGCGGCCCGGACCATCGCTGAGCGCGGCGTCCAGCTCGTGGGGACGGCACACGGCAATACCCTGGAGAACCTCGTCATGAACCCCACCCTGGCGGACCTCATCGGCGGCATCCAGTCCGTCACTCTCGGTGATGAGGAAGCCAAGCGGCGCGGTACGCAGAAATCCATCCTGGAGCGGAAATCGCCGCCGACGTTCGATATCATCGTTGAGATACTCGACCGGGACAGAGTCGCCGTTCACCAGGACGTCGGCGAGTCCGTGGACATGATGCTGCGTGGACAGCCGCCGGTCACCGAGACCCGATGGGTGAATGACAATGACGAAGTCCAGATTGAGAAACCTCCCGCCCTGGAACCGCCCACCCGGATGGCTGAAAAAAAGCCCGCCCCGGCCATGACAGCCCCGAAGGAAAAAAAGAAGGACGTCCCGAAGCTGTACCTCTTCGGGGTCAACCGTTCCAAGGTCATTGAAACCGGGCAGGAAATGGGTGTCGACCTGCAGGTCGTCGACCGTGTCCAGGACGCTACCATCTTCGTGACTTCAAAGAATTATTTCCGGCGGCGGCCCCAGCAGGTCAAGGACGCTGAAGCCGCTCGTCTGCCGCTCTACGTCCTGCGCAGCACAACGCCCCCGCAGATCCGGCAGCTTGTGGCCAGTCTCGCCCCTGATAAAGACCAGAAGCGTACCCCACAGTACTACCAGACCGCCATTCAGGAAGCGGAAGAGGCCGTGCAGCAGGTAAAGGACGGCGAAGAAGAAATTGAACTGCGGCCGCAGACCTCCTACATCCGCCGTCTGCAGCACATGGTAGCGCAGCGCAGCGACCTCGATTCCCGCAGTCAGGGCCGGGACCCTAACCGGCGGGTACGCATATATAAAGAACGCTCCGTTTAAGACCTGATTTTAGAAAGGGGAACATGAGCCTCTTCATTACCTTTGAAGGCGTGGAAGGGTGCGGCAAGAGCACGCAGTCCAAATTGCTCAAATCGAGATTGGACGAACTCGCCGTTCCCGCCCTGCTGGTATATGAACCCGGCTATACGCCGCTGGGAGAGGAGATCACCCGGCTCCTGAAATGGGCCAGTGAAGTCCCCATTTCTGCGATGTCAGAACTCCTCCTGTTCAATGCCTCCCGTGTGCAACTGGTTGGTGAGGTCATCAAGCCGGCCCTGGCAAATGGTACCTTAGTCATCTGCGACAGGTACGCTGATTCCACCACCGCCTACCAGGGATATGGTCGCGGGCTGGACATGACCACGGTAGCCGAGGCCAATGCCATCGGGACCCTCGGACTGGTACCGGACCATACGTTTCTCCTGGATATTCCGGTCGAAGCCGGCATGCAGCGGAAACGCGAAGACAAACCAGACCGTTTCGAGGCTGAGAACTTCGCGTTTCATCAAAGAGTGAGAGAAGGTTTTCTCTCCCTTGCGTCAGCCGAACCCAAACGCTGGACCGTCATAGACGGCATGCTTCCCAGAGAGACGATAACGAAAACCATTTGGCGCCATATTACTGCTTTACTCGCCGGGGGCCAGGGTGGTACGTGCTAGAAGGCCGACCGTGAGAGAGGAAAACCTCCTGCGCAAACAGGGGTACAAGCACATCGCCGGGATCGATGAAGCCGGCCGAGGTGCCCTGATGGGCCCGGTGGTAGCCGCCGCCGCCATCATGCCGCAGCGCGTCCGCGGCGAATGGCGGGCCCGCGTGCGGGACAGCAAACTGGTACCGGAACCGGAGCGGGAAACACTCTACGAGCACATCGTCGATTCAGCCGTTGCCTGGGGTGTGGGCATTGTTACCAATACCGTCATCGATGCAATCGGTATCGCCCCGGCGGGACGCAGGGCCATGGTCGAGGCGGTCAGCCAACTCAACCCGCAACCCGATTACATCATCATCGATTTCTTCACCATCCCCGAATTATCAATACCCCACCACGGCATCACCCACGGGGACGGTCTCTGTTTTTCCATTGCCTGCGCTTCCATCGTCGCCAAGGTTACCCGGGACCGGCTGGTCAGCGCCATGGAAAAAGACTACCCGCAGTACCGGTTCTCCGCCCACAAGGGTTACAGCACCGAGGACCACCTCGCCTGTTTGGAAAAATACGGCCCGTGCCCGCTCCACCGCCGGACCTATGAACCGGTCAGGAACGTTTGCGACAGGCTGTTATGACGAGGCGAGAGACCGGCATCCTCGGCGAGCATGTCGCCCGTGATTACCTCGAAGAAAAGGGCTATCGTATCCTGGAGACCAACTATCACTGTCGGGAAGGCGAGATAGACATCGTCGCCCGGCAGCAGGACACCCTTATCTTCGTTGAAGTCAGAACGAAGACCGGCAACCAGTTCGGCACGCCGGTAGAATCGGTCACCGAACGGAAATGCGAAAAACTCCGTCTCGCCGCCGAGCATTACGGCCAGGACCATGAAGGGCTGCCGGAAACCTGGCGGATCGACTTCATCGGCGTCCGTCTGGCGCGCAATCTCAAGGTCATTCGGATCGACCACATCGAGAACGCCGTGGAAGGTGCCTAAACCGGTTATCTCTTGATTACCATTCTCCGCCGCTATGATGTAGAATACTTTCACAACCATGAACGGACTAACGAGAGAAACCCTGCGCATCATCGACGCTAACGTTAACCGCCTCGGGGAAGGTCTGCGCGTTCTGGAAGAATTCGCGCGTATGACGCTCGATGATGCGGACATCACCCAGCGTTTGAAAGACCTCCGCCACCAGACCACAATCTTGCCTACCGGACTCCTTGTGCACCTGCTGGAAGCGAGGGATTCGGTAGCGGACGTCGGCAGCGACATGAACGTCACCAAAGCGGAACCTGCGCGCGGAATTACGGAGACCGTCATCGCCAATTCAAGGCGCGTTCAGGAGTCTCTCCGCGTGCTGGAAGAACTATCAAAACTTCCGGAATCCGTACTGGACTCCGAGAACTTCCGCCGGGGACGTTTCGCCATCTACACCATTGAAAAAGACCTCCTTGCCAGACTCGGAAAAGCAGATAAACTGTCCCGGCTCAAGGGACTTTACGTCATAATCGACGCGGAGTTCCTGCGCGGCCGCGACCCCGCTGCACTGACTCGCTCGGTCATCCGGGGAGGCGCGAACGTCATCCAGTACCGGGACAAGGTCAACGGCATCCGAGAAGTGCTGGCCACTGCCGGAAAAGTCAGGGACGCCTGCCGCGAGACCGGTACGCTGTTCATCATGAATGACAGCCTGGAAGCAGCCCTGGCCCTGGACGCGGACGGCCTGCACGTCGGGCAGGACGATATGCCCGTGAACGTTGCCCGCCGTTTGCTACCGGTAAGCCGGATACTCGGCTGCTCGGTCCGCACCATCGAAGAAGCGAAAAAGGCGCGGGACCTCGGCGCCGACCACCTGGGCGTCGGAGCGATGTTCGCTACGCCTACCAAGGGCGAAGCAATGGCCGTCGGGCCGGGACGGCTTGTAGGGATAAAGCAGGAAATCGAACTGCCGCTGGTCGCCATCGGCGGGATCAATATGAATAACATCAGAGAGGTCATGGCCGCCGGCGCGGATGCTGCCTGCGTCATCAGCGCGGTGCTCGCCGCTGAGGACGCCGAAGTCGCCGCCCGGGACCTGGCTGAAAGAATAAAGGAATCTCAACCATGAAGAACCTCGACCCCATTTCAGAGATTGTCCGCGCCGAACTTACCGCCCGCGACCAGGCCCGTGAGAAACTGCTGCCTCTCAGCCGGGACGCCATCCGGTTCTGCAGCCAGTCCATCCGCGCCATCCATCGCCAGGAATTCGATAATGCGGTCGCCCAGCTTGCCGAGGCCCGCTCCCTGATCAACCGGGCGGCGCAGGCCATCAGCGATAACCCGGAACTTGGGGCGACCGGCGCCCTCAAGGACGCCCAGAAGGAACTAGCTGAAGGTCATATCACCCTGGCTATCGTCAAGGGAGAGGATCTGCCCACCCCGGCGGAACTTGGCGTGGACGGCGCCGCCTATCTCAACGGCATGGGCGAAGCCGTCGGGGAGGTACGCCGCTACCTGCTCGACGGCCTGCGGCGCGGCGACCTCACCCGCGGCGAGGAACTGCTCGGCGCGATGGACGACATTTACAGCATCCTCGTTACGTTCGACTACCCCGACGCCGTTACCGGCGGCCTGCGGCGCACCACGGACATGGTCCGCGGCGTGCTGGAACGGACGAGGAGCGACCTGACCCTGACCATCCAGCAGAAACGGCTGGAAGAGAAACTGGAGTCCTTCCGGCCTGAATAACGGCATATTTGACATCTGAGGAGGGTTAGCAATGGGAGACTCGCTCAAAGGGAAAGTAGCCGTCGTGACGGGGTCCGGCCAGGGCATCGGCCGGGGTATTGCTGTCGGGCTTGCCAGAGAAGGGGCCAAAGTCGTCACCAATAACCGCAGGCCCGGTGGGACCGGTACGGCGTTCCTGACGGAAGAGAACTTCAAGCAGCTCGGTAAAGAACGCGCCGAATGGTACCGTAAAGGCATCGAAAACGCCAACGGCGATGCCGAAAAGACCGCCCTGGAGATAAAAGAACTCGGCGGCGAGGCCGTCCCCTGCTACGCGGACATATCCAAAATGGCAGATGCCGCCCGGCTGGTAAAAACGGCGCTGGATACCTGGGGAAAGATCGATATCATCGCCAACGTGGCCAGCGGTTTCGGCATCGTACCTGTGGAGGACATGACCGAAGAAGTCTGGGACCGCGTCACGCTCACCAAACCCAAGGGCTACTTTAATGTCATCCGTCAGGCGCTCCCCCACATGATGAAGCAGAAATACGGCCGCATCATCAACATCACGTCCCGGGCATTCAACGGAGACATCATCAAGCACGTGGAATACTGCGCGGCCAACGCCGGAGTGGTCGGGCTGACCAAGGCAGTCGCCATCGAGATGCGGCAGTACGGGATAACCTGCAACGCCATTTCTCCTTTCGCACTCACCCGTGCTTCATGGGAACTCGAAGCTCTCACGGAGATCGAGAACAAGGGCGGCAAAAAGGTATGGATGCACGGAACTCCGGGCGGCATGCTCGCTATGAGCCCCGGACCGGAGTACCTGGCCCCGATGGTCTGCTACCTGGCCGGGGACGCCGCCGCCCATATCAGCGGTTCTGTGTTCAATGCGGGCGGCAACGGCATCGGTCTTTACAGCGACTCTGAAATTGCCAAATCCGTGAACAAGCTGGAACCGGGGCCCTGGACGTTAGAAGAACTGGCCGGCCAACTACCGAGAACGTTGTTTGCCGGTTACAGATCGCCTGCGGACGTCTAGAGAATCAGGTCAGTGGGGACGGCGCTCACCTGTGGCGAGCGCCGTCTTTTTCAAAAGTCACCCCAATCCCAGCTATTTGCCCTGGTTGACCGGTCTGACCGGTCTTGCCTCGATGTAGCCCCGATACCCTCGGGGTTCGAGCTGGAACCGGGGGCCGTCATCGTCCGCCCACTTGAAGCCATAAGTTTCCGGCTTGAACGTTTTCATCACGTCCCAGAGCTGCCCGATGGCTTCCATGAAATCATTGTCATCGTAAGCTGGCCCCTGAAAGACCATGATCTTGCACGGCGGCAGGTCGATGATCTCCATGCCGTCCGGCACCGGCCCCTTGTAGTCGGCGGGCATTTCCACACCCTGGACATATTTAGACGTCCCCGGCTTGATGAACTTGTCAGGCAGCCAGGCGCCGATGGGTTCGTAGAGGGCTTCCTTGATCTTCGCCAGGTCAGCGTAGACATCGCAGCCGAGTTCTTCACAATAGGCAAAGTAGTCTTCAGCCTTGATGCCGCGTTTCAGGATGAACTTGCGGGCGGGACGGTCCACGACCTGGGTAAAGACGGGGTATGCCTTGGTTGCTTCCGTCATTTGAATTTCTCCTTTTACCAATTTCTGGTAGTAATTTTTTATTTCGGGAGGCATGAAGAGCCGTATCTCCGGTCGTCGTTTGCGGTATGCTGCCGGACTGACGCCGAACTCCCTTGAAAAGGCGCGCGTGAAACCCTCATGGGAGGAGAAGACGTAGTCCAGCGCCACATCCACGATTCGGCTGTTGCCGTGCTGCAGGTCCAGAGCCGCCTTCGACAGACGCCTTCGGCGGATGTATTCGAACGGCGTTATCCCGACAGCGTCCTTGAAGACGCGTTCCGCATGCCACGGCGAATACCCTGCCGCCCGGGCGATGTCCCGCAGGGATATCGGTTCCGTGATATGGGCTTCGATGTAGTCCTGGATACGCTGAACGGCGTCGATTATTTCCCGGCTCTCCATGTCACCTCACGAAATGAGTATATCATCCTCAAAACGGCGGTTCTTGACCGCGGTTGGCGCAACGGCGGTCAATTCATTGTCAAATCTATAAGAACTAGTGTTCTTATTCTACAACCGGGTACTCTTGTTTGTAAAGGACGTTTTGTCACTTTTTTCGTGAGTGGGCTTGCTGGGTCCCGTTTTACAACGGGACGTAAACCAGGCCCGAGGTTTCCTGTGAACCCATCCCGACTTCGAACCGGGACCGGGACGCAGCCAAGCTCAAATCCATCCCGGGGCAAGCCGGATCCAGTAAGCACCGAAACCTAAAATGGGCCTGGTTCTTCATCTTTAAAGTTCTCGTATTGTATACTGGAAAAGAAATCATACGACAAAGGAGATAGCCATGGGTTGGGGAAGCATGTTTCTGCTCGGCAACATCGGGCAGCAGCTGGACATCGAGGACCAGAAAAGCGAACTGGAACTGCTCCGTGAGGAGTTCACCAGCCATACTCACGAGTTGAACGAATCGTCGGAAGCGCGGATAGCCCGTCTGGAGAAAGAAAACGGGGAACTCAAACTCTACCTGGCGGCGCTGATACGCTACCTGGAACACAAAGGTACCGTACGCGAAAGCGAGTTCCGCAGACTGGTAAACGTCATCGATAACGAGGACGGGTCCGCCGACGGCGGCTATCGAGGCAACATTTGACTATATCGCGTCTTGACATCACCAATGCCTTATGTTATCTTGAACACATAAAGGCTGTGAACGGGAGTAGTACACTCAGCAGCGAGGCCCAGAGAGCCGGGTAAGGTGTGAGCCGGCGCCAGCGCCTGAGTAGAATGGACCCGGGAGCCGCAAACCGAAAGCCATCCTGTTACGGGTGAGTAGGCTTTGCCGCCAGGGGAGCGTTATCAAGCCCCGGGATATCGTCCCGATTTGATCGGGATCGTATCCGCTAAGGGCCCGTTCTTTACGAACAGGTCGAAGAAGGGTGGCACCGCGTTGGAGTCCCACGCCCCTTCAATAAAGGGCATGGGGCTTTTTTATTTGGCCGTGAAAACGCAGTACCATCCGACACTGGAAGAAGTCAGGAAGCTGGCATCCCGGGGCAACCTGGTGCCGGTCTACCGCGATATCCGCGCGGACATGGAAACGCCCGTTTCCGCCTACCTCAAGATCGCCCGCGGGGACTATTCTTTCCTGCTGGAGAGTGTCGAGGGCGGAGAGCGGCTGGCCCGCTACTCGTTCATCGGCACGGAGCCTTCCATGGTGCTCTCAACAGGCGGCGGCACGGCCACGGACCCGCTGGAACTGGTCGCCAATGTCTTCAGGAACTACCGCCGCGTCCACGTGGACGGCCTGCCGCGCTTCCACGGCGGGATGGTCGGCTACCTGAGCTATGAGGTAGCCCGTTACTACGAACAGCTCCCCTCGCCGCCTAAGAACGTCCTCGGCCTGCCGGAAGCCTGCCTCATGCTGGCGGATACGCTGCTCGTCTTCGACCACATAGCGCACGTCATCAAGGTCGTCTCCCATGTCCGTCTGGACGGCAACATCGATACCAACTACCGGGAAGCGACGGCAAAGATAGACTGCCTCATCGAACGGCTGCAGGGTCCGATGCTCGTCGAGGAAAACGATCACTGCAATACCACCGACAAGACCGTCATCTCTAACCGCACCAAAGAAGAGTATGAGGCCATGGTGGAGCGCGCCCGGCAGTACATATATGACGGCGATATCATCCAGGTCGTCCCTTCGCAGCGGCTGGCCCGGCCAACATCCGCCAGCCCATTTTCAATTTACCGCTCGCTGCGGTCGGTGAACCCCTCGCCGTACATGTATTTCCTGCATCTCAACGATTTCTACATCGTCGGGGCTTCTCCGGAATTGCTCGTGCGGGTCGAGGATGGCGTCGTCTCGAACCATCCGATTGCCGGGACGAGGCCGCGCGGCCGGGACGCTGACCATGACAAAGCCCTGGCCGAGGAACTCATCAACGACGAAAAAGAACGCGCCGAGCATGTCATGCTGGTGGACCTGGCGCGGAACGACGTCGGACGCATCAGCGAGCCGGGCACCGTGGAAGTCACGCAGTTCATGGACATCGAGCGGTATTCTCACGTGATGCATATCGTGTCCCACGTCCAGGGCAGGCTGAGAGAAGGCATGACCCAGTTCGACGCCATGCGGGCCTGCTTCCCGGCGGGGACCGTTTCTGGAGCGCCCAAGATACGCGCCATGGAAATCATCGCGGAACTGGAGCCGGACAAACGCGGGCCGTACGCCGGCGCGGTGGGTTACTTCGATTTCTCCGGCAACATGGACACGGCCATCGCCATACGGACCGTGGCGGTCAAGGACGGTGTGGCCTACCTCCAGGCCGGCGGCGGGGTGGTGGCGGACAGCGTGCCCGCCAACGAGTACCAGGAAAGTCTCAACAAGATGCAGGCGATGTTGACAGCCATCGAGCGAGCGGAGGTCGAGGGATGATACTGCTCATCGATAACTACGACAGCTTCACCTACAACCTCTACCAGTATCTCTGCGAACTCAGCGCAGAGGTAACGGTGGCGCGCAACGACAAGATTATGATTGACGAGATAGAAAAGCTCGGGCCGGAGCGGATCGTTATTTCCCCGGGACCGGGCTACCCGAAGGACGCGGGTATTTCGATAGAGGTCATCAGGCGTTTTGCCAGTAGGCTCCCGCTTCTGGGCGTCTGCCTGGGGCACCAGTGCCTGGGAGAAGCCTTCGGCGGCATGGTCGGTCCCGCCGGTGAGATACGGCACGGCAAGTCCTCCGGCATCCACCACGACGGCAAGGGCGTTTTTACCGGACTGCCCAATCCATTCTCGGCCATCCGCTACCATTCCCTCGCCGTTGATCCCGCCACCGTTCCTGACTGCCTGGAAGTAACCGCGAAGACAGACAACGGCATCATCATGGGTCTGCGGCATAGAGAGTACCCGGTGGAAGGCGTGCAGTTCCATCCGGAGAGCATTCTGACGGGGGAAGGAAAGAAGCTGTTGGGCAATTTTTTGAAGATGGGGAGTTAGAGTATGGGTCATCCGTTGTACAACCTACTAGGTCAATTAGAAAAAGCAAAAATTCATTATACATTGAGTTCTAACAGACCGAGTGCTATTACTGTTCTTTTTACTTTAGTTGGAGAACGCGTTGAAGCAGATGTGTTCGAGGATGGACACATGGAAGTGGCAAGATTTCTCGGTACAGAAGATATCCTTGGCGGAAAAGAACTTGTTGATGATCTAATTCGGAGAGAAATCCGATGAATATATCTCCCTTGGTCCCTCTTTACGAACGAGGGACAACCTATCGTGCCTGGCAGTATTCTCCGGCTAATCCGGACTATCACCACTCTTTCTTAAAGAGAGGTGGCGAGAGATTTAACTCAACGAAGAGTAGATGAGCGATGATTAAAGAAGCAATAGCCGCCCTCGTGGAAGGCAAAGACCTCACCTTTAAGGAAGCGTCCGGTGCCATGAACGAGATCATGAGCGGGGAAGCGGCGCCGTCACAGGTGGCTTCGTTCCTCACCGCGCTCCGCATAAAGGGCGAAACGGCGGAAGAAATCGCCGGTCTGGCGAGCGTCATGAGGGAGAAATCCCTCAAGGTCCAACTTTCAGTCCCGGCCATCGACATCGTCGGCACCGGCGGGGACGGCTCGGGGAGCTGCTATGATGAGACCGCGGCGCCGTTTGTGGCGGCGGGGGCCGGCGACAAGG